>JAUXDP010000251.1 GCA_030618325.1 Methylococcaceae bacterium
ATTCGGCCTTAATATGTGGGAAGGCAATCATGGCGAGGATGTCAAAGAATACTATTTCTATCTGGACAATACCCCAACGCATAGTTATATGCGTTATCTTTATAAATATCCCCAATCGGAATTTCCCTATCAACAACTTGTTTCTGAGAATAAGGCACGTGCTGGTTCTGGCAACGAATATGAGCTGCTAGATACCGGTGCATTTGAAGATAATCGTTATTTCGATGTTGAAGTGGAATATGCGAAAGCTGGACCTGCCGATATCTGCATCCAAATTACCGCCACCAATCGAGGGCCAGAAGCCGCACCTTTGCATATCTTGCCGCATCTTTGGTTCAGAAATACTTGGGCCTGGAGCGAACCACAAACAAATGTACCCAACATCCGCTTAATACGTAATCAAAATAATGCAGCCATCACAACCTTGCTGGCTAACACTTCGGCGTTGAAGCCGGTACCCCGTTTATTATTCCCGTATCGACTACCCAATCAATATTTATTTGCCGAAGGTTCTTGCGTTCCTTTGTTTACCGATAATGAAACTAATACTCAAAGAGTGTATGGTCAAAATCCAGCCCTTGCCACCCCATATTGTAAAGATGCCTTTCATCGCCACCTGATTAACGGTGAACAATGCATTAACCCAAATCAAATAGGTACCAAAAGCTGTTTACATTACCGTTTCGAATTAAACCCAGGGGAAAGCACCCAAATCAGGCTGAGACTGACCGATGAAAACCTTCCTCAACCCTTTCATAATTTTGCATCCATTATTTCGCAACGTAAAAACGAAGCCGAGGAATTTTATCAAACTGTTTACCCAGCACAGGCAACGGAACAAGAACAGCAAATTCAGCGACAGGCATTTGCCAATTTGCTTTGGAGCAAGCAATTTTACTTGTTCAATGTTAATAATTGGCTAGAAGGTGATTTCCCTACTCAGCCACCGCCTGAATCACGCAAAAAAATACGTAATCAGCACTGGCGACACCTCAACTCCAAGCGTATTCTGATCATGCCGGACAAATGGGAATACCCCTGGTTTGCCGCCTGGGATCTGGCATTTGCCTGTATACCGATGGCCCGAATCGACCCAACTTTTGCAAAAGAACAGCTTTGGTTCATGCTATTTGAACAAT
Source organism: Methylococcaceae bacterium (assembly GCA_030618325.1). Classification (GTDB taxonomy): domain Bacteria; phylum Pseudomonadota; class Gammaproteobacteria; order Methylococcales; family Methylomonadaceae; genus JALSJK01. The sequence goes on from JAUXDP010000251.1 coordinate 1,140, forward strand.
TTCAACATCCCAATGGCCAGATTCCAGCTTACGAATGGGATTTTTCAGATTTGAACCCTCCCGTCCATGCCTGGGCCGTCTGGCGTGTCTATAACATGGAAAAAAAATTACACCAGAACACAGACAATCACTTTCTGGAAAGCTGTTTCCACAAATTATTACTCAATTTTACCTGGTGGGTTAATAAAGTTGACAGTCACGGCCATAACATCTTTGAAGGCGGCTTTTTAGGACTTGATAATATTTCTGTCGTTGATCGCAGTGAATCACCGCAACAAGGTAGCGTCCTTGAGCAATCCGATGCCACCGGCTGGATGGCCATGTTTTGCCTAAATATGATGCGGATTGCTTTGGAGCTGGCAAAAACCAATAAGACCTATGAAAACCTGGCAACAAAGTTTTTAGAACATTACATCTATATCGGTGCGGCCATGAAACAAATGGGGGGACGCGATTACCAATTATGGGATGAGGAAGACGGTTTCTTTTATGATGTCTTGCGACACGCCGATGACAGCTTTGATAAATTTCGGGTCAGATCGCTGGTTGGACTTATTCCCATGTTTGCAGTTGAGCGCCTTGAAACAGACTGGATCAAACCTTTTCCCACCTTTAATGCCAACCTGAAATGGTTTTTGCAAAACCGCCAACAATTTTCTCAATTTTGTTGTCATGAAACCGTTCAAAACGGGCAAACCAATTATCTTCTGAGCATACCCAATCAAGATCAAATCAAGCGCATACTCACACGGCTATTTGACAGCCAGGAGTTCCTTTCACTATTTGGAATGCGCAGTTTATCCAAGATACACGCACACAACTCCTTCCAGTTTAGCCACGGCGAAGTACGCTACGAGCCAGCGGAAGCAGAATCAAAATTGAAAGGGGGAAATTCAAACTGGCGCGGCCCGGTCTGGTTTCCGGTAGGATTTTTGATGATCGAATCCCTGCGCAAGCTGCATGTTGCTTTAGGTGAAGATTTTACTATCGATCTGCAGTTCGATAAAGATGAACAGCCCCAAACCATGAATCTCATGGAGCTAGCAGAGGAATTGGCCAATCGAATGATCAGTATGTTCCTCCCTGATCAACAAGGCCGTAGACCTATTTATGGTGATGAAGCTCGCTTCCAGAATGATCCTGACTGGCAGAATCTTATTCTATTTCATGAGTATTTTCATGCCGAAAACGGTAAAGGTCTAGGTGCCTCACACCAGACCTGGACACTTTTAATAGCATCATTGCTTGATGAATGGCGTCAATGACAAATATGAGGTGCAGGGAGCAGATGAATTCTAGGCCCTTTTGCGTCCAGTCTATCAGACCAACAATTTTTGCTAATTTGTCAGTGATGGATGTATACAACATTCGAGTAGTTTATTTATCGACCTATCTTGGAGCGTACTCTGATCGGAATAAGTTCGACTGATTTCATCGATTGGCGCTTGGTTATGAGCAATACGAATAGCACAAATAAAGAGCCGAAAAAACTCACTAATGCGAAAATATTTTTAAACATCTCAGTACTCCTAAATATTCAGAATCTAGTCGCTCTGGAGCTTACAAAATAAGATAATACCTAAATAAATCTACACTTCCCAAAACGTAGAGTTAACATACCGCTTATTGCAAAATAAAGGTATTGTACTTTGGTTCAGTTATCTGGGATCTACTTCTGTAATGTAAAAAAATTCCTGTTTAACTTATGAAAGAAAGTACAAAGGTTGTAGTGGACTTTCGGAAGAAGAAATTAGAATAGTTGAAGGCATATAAATATTTCACTGTTCCTTAACCTTTTTTTGACCAATCGGAGTTGAGGGACACAATACCCCTAATTCCAAATATACCCCCAAAATGTATCCCCGAGATCCATAAAAAACCAGCTATGCGCTAGTTTTGAGAAAATACCCCACTTTACAGTAGTACTATAATATAGTACTATTTAACCTATGAAGAGAAAACACCTCTCAACCTTGCAAAAACTATTTAACCGCCCAATTAATGGCTCGATTAAGTGGTCTGATATTGAGTCATTGCTGATAGCATTAGGTGCTGAAATATCGGAACGTGAAGGCTCACGGGTTGGTATTAAATTATTCGATGATCGCCGTGTTTTCCATAGACCGCATCCCTCACCCGATACTGACAAGGGTGCAGTTGCATCAATAAGAGACTGGCTTAAAAGCAACGGAGTAGAACCATGATGAATATGATTGAAATTAATGGCGTAAAAGCCTTTATCCAATATGACCCCGATATTGAGTTGTTTCGTGGAGAATTTATTGGCTTGAATGGTGGTGCTGATTTTTATGCTGGCGATATTGATACGCTCAAAAAAGAAGGTTCCACTTCTCTTAAGGTGTTTTTGGATATGTGCAAGGAAGATGACGTTGATCCCTACAAGCTTTTTTCCGGTAAATTTAATGTCCGCATTACGCCTAAGCTTCATGAGCAAATATCAGCCGCATCAAAGGCGCAAATGATTAGCCTGAATGAGTTTATTAATGATGCAATCACTGCCAAGCTGGATGATGCAAGATAAAAATTTATCGGAATTTATCGGAATTTATCGGGGTCAGGTTAACTTTAATTTTAAACCATAAAAAAACCAGCAATAACGCTGATTTATGGATGGTTTCGGATTAACTCAGATGTTGAATTAGTGGGGCGGTGGCACTCACATTCAGAGTGTAACTGACTAATTAATATAGTTTATATTAGGATGCTATTTATCATATACCCCCATTTATACCCCCAACTTTATTTCTCACTTCTACACGCCTTCTTTAGTTTTAGAGATAGCTATTAGGTATCCAAAAACTGATCGCTGGTAATACCTGCCTGCTTGAGAATTGCTTTTAATGTCCCCTCTGGCATATCGCCTGGGTGATTAGGAATAGTTGTATATTTGTTCGTTTCTGGGTTAAACCAGATTTCATGAGAGCCAGCCGCCTGACGGTCAAACTCAAAACCATTTTTTTTTAGTTTTTTTATAATCTGCCGATACTTAAAGCCTCCCAACCTACCCATTAACTACCCAGAATCAGTGGATAGTCAAACGAATCTTTAGTTGCTGTCAACCGTGTTGACTGGTGGCGTTCAGTTTGTGCTTCCAGTAATTTCTTAGCAACATCACGGGCAATTTCCAGTGTCTCGGTGATGGTGCGTCCTTGAGCCACTAACCCTGGAATATCCTCACTGGTAGCCAGATAAACCCCTTCTGGCAATTTCTCAATATGTAAATTAGCAATCTGTTCCATTAATATTTCTCATGTTAGCAAGTTATTTTTTAATCCATTGTAGCCCAAAAACCACAACTGAGCAGGTTAACTCGAATTTTAAACCATAAAAAAACCAGCAATTACGCTGGCTTATGAATATTTTCGGATTTTCTCGGATGTTGAATTGGTGGAGGCGGGGGGAATCGAACCCCCGTCCGCAAGCACTCCGCCA
>JAUXDP010000041.1 GCA_030618325.1 Methylococcaceae bacterium
CCTGTCACACACAAACAGGAAAAATTCTTTAATAAATTCACCCCTAATTTATCCAAAAACAGTTGACACTGCCAAGCGTCTGCCTTAAAGTCTTACCCGCTCGCGGCACCCCGATAAAATGGGGTTTAAATGGGAAGTTGGTCAAACTCCAACGCTGCCCCCGCAACGGTAGGTGAGTCAAACCGGATCATTCAGAAAACACTGATTAATATATAAGCATACTTGCTATATATTAATCGGCCGTTCTTTAGCCACTGTGTTGATACCAACATGGGAAGGCGATCTGGCAGGATATTTATGCCTCTCACAAGCCCGGAGACCAACCATGAGCAAGGATATCTCAATTAATCGAACGAGTCCTTAACAATAAGCCGCGGAGGGCGGTAGATTGGTAATGCTTTTTTGCTTTACTTTTCAAATTCAGATTAACTTTTAAATAATCTGATTTCGCTTTCCTCCGCATTAAGAATAATAATCACTGTCCAGATTCGGGTTGGAATCTAGACTGGAGGATAAATGAAATTTACCAAAATTACCGTACTCAATCTTTTGGGTATGAGTTTATTATTTCCTGTACTGCCAACTTGGGCAGAAGATATTCATAGTTTAAAAGAGATATTGGTAACTGCATCACGCACACCACTTTCTAGCAGACAAACAGGATCATCCTATACCATTATCGATGCTGAGCAGATCGCACAGCGTCAGGCCGTACATGTCTCTGATTTGCTCCGTGACGTGCCAGGTATTGCAGTTAGCCGCTCTGGTGGTATTGGTGCTCAGACACAAATACGCCTGCGTGGTGCTGAAGCGGATCAAACTTTGGTCTTGATCGATGGTATCGAAGCTAATGACCCTAGCCAGGGTTCCGGTTTCGATTTTGCTCACCTTTTGACCAGTGATATAGAACGCATTGAAATCATTCGTGGCCCACAAAGCTCACTCTGGGGTAGTGATGCCATGGCGGGTGTCATTAATATTATTACTAAAGAAGCCGGTGAAGGCACCCAGCTAACCGGGTTACTTGAAGGTGGTTCATTTGCTACTGTGCGTGGCGCAGTTGGAGCCTCTCATCGTGGGTCAAATTATCACATCTCGATCAATGGTAATTTCCTCAGAAGTGATGGTACCAATGTTGCTGAACAGGGTGATGAAGATGATGGTTATAAAAATGCCACACTTAACCTGAAAGCAGGGATCAACCCTCTAGACAATATAGAGCTATCAGTGTTAGCCCGACATACTATTGCAGAAAAAGATTTTGATCCGGCACCATTCCCTGCATTTGTTCCAGCTGATGGTGATCGAGAATCTGAGAGTACTCAAACTTACATCATGGGAAGGGCCAAACTCGATCTGTTTGATGGTGGCTGGCAACACATTGCCAGTGTTGCCTTCACTGACACAGATAATGATAATTTTGCAGATGGGGAGGAAAATACTTCTACACAAGGTGAAAAACTGAAATTCAGTTACCAGACTAGTATTTTCTTCGATACTACGACCTTTGCCGATGCATCACACACAGTCACCCTCGCGATTGAAACCGAAACAGAAAAGTTCAAACAAACCGGCAAGCCCAGTTTCTTCGGCAATCCTAACCAGGAACAGCGCTTCACGAACAACGGATATGTTGCTGAATATCGCCTTGACTTATGGGATCGGTTATTTATTTCTACTTCAGTACGTTATGATGATAATGATTTGTTTGAAAACCCTATAACCTATCGTGGCAGTATCGCATATAACATTACTACTACCGGAACAACTTTGCGTGGCGCATATGGTACCGCTGTCAAGAACCCATCCTTCACTGATCGCTTTGGCTTTACTCCTGACACCTTTTTTGGCAACCCCAACCTTGACCCAGAAAGATCCAAAGGCTGGGAAGTCGGAATTGATCAAGATCTGTTTAATGATCATATGCGAATTAGCCTCACCTTCTTCCAAGAGCGTCTTGAAGATGAGATCAATGGCTTCTTTTTTGATCCGACACTGGGAACATTTGGTGGGTTCACTGCTGTCAATATTGATGGTGAGAGTGAGCGAAAGGGTGTCGAAGTCGCAGTACAGACTGACATAACCGACAGCCTGACGATTATCGGTTCATACACCTACGTAGATTCTACACAGGAGGATGTAACTGGTAAACAGACCCGAGAAATACGTCGTCCGGAACATGTTGCCAGTCTTAATGTGAATTACCGCTTTTTGAATGACAAAGCCAATATTAACCTGGGTATTGATTATACCGGCGATCAAACCGACAATGATTTCAGCACCTTCCCAGCAACTTCAGTTTCACTTGACGACTATGTATTGGTCAATCTTGCTGCTGAGTATTCATTCACTGATAATATTTCATTATTTGGCAGAATCGAAAATCTGCTGGATGAAGACTATAGGGATATTTTTGGATTCAGTACACCCGGCATTGCGGGTTATGCAGGAATCAGGATGAATCTGAATCTCTAACAATAAAACCACAGGCAGGGTTATTTGAAAAACCCTGCCTGTTTTCACTTGTCCAAAAAATGCATTTTTCTTTCTTGGAACCAGTGTAGAGTGAGCAACACTTTTCTGCCTACCCTGTTCAACTAAAACCCATAAAATTAATTTCATTTTCTTTGCACCATTGCAGCAGCGCTAATTGTTCTCTTTGATTTTCAAAATCATACCATTTCTGCAATATTCCTCTGGACTCCAGAAAATCCTTATATCTTGAATACGCCCCTCTCTTTCTAAATATTTGATCAACTTTATTACTATCTTCAGGAATAAACTGATCTACAAACTCGAAAACAAGATTGCGGCCTAACTCCAGATCGTTTTTATGAGGAATTTCAATGTGGATTGTTGAGTCATATTCTTCTTCAGAAAACTCTTCCTGTTCATCTATATCTCCAAGTTCTGAACGATAATAGATTTTTCCTGTTTGCTTATTCAGTATGGCAGAAGATTCACCATAGCCTGCTGCACTTACAAACATAAGTGAGTCGTGTATTTCATTGAATTTCTGACTTTTTAGAATTTCATCAGTATTTTCTTCAAATTTAGTAGAATCAAGACTGCAACCTTCTATATCGTATTCATCGAACACATGCTCGGCTATAGAATAAGGTGGGCCATGATAATTCCTGGGGTCTTGCTGATCTAAATGAATTGCTACAATAACGCGGATTCCGATATCTGTACATCGCCACTTACCCGTATTTGTATAGAATACTTGTCCTATATTAAACTCTTCTTTTTCCATATTTTTTCATCGTATATTGCTGAAAAAAGAGGCTCGTTAATACAATTTAATTGAATAAATGCTTAACAGCGTCACGTTCCTCTATCAACTCATTTTCAGTTGCCTTCATGCGTTCACTGCTAAATTCGTTGACATCTAGTCCTTGCACAATACTATATTCTCCATTCTGAACTGTCACTGGAAAAGAATAAACAAGTCCTTCTTCAATACCATAACTGCCGTCAGAACAAACGGCCATGCTCACCCAATCATCTTCCTGGGTTCCTAATGCCCATACCTTCATTTGGTCAATCGCTGCATTTGCAGCTGATGCGGCACTGGACTGCCCTCTGGCCTCAATAATTGCGGCTCCACGCTGTTGTACCGTAGGAATAAATTGATCGGCAAACCATTGCTGATCAACCAGTGACATAGCACTTTCCCCTTTAATACTGGCGTGATGTATATCAGGATACTGGGTAGATGAATGATTTCCCCAGATAATCATCTTTTTCACATCTGTAGATAAAACGCCACATTTATCTGCTAATTGACTAATCGCCCGATTATGATCCAACATAGTCATAGCCGTAAAATTTTCAGGCTTTAAGTCAGGTGCATTGTTCAGGGCAATGAGCGCATTGGTATTAGCTGGATTCCCGGTAACTAATACTTTGACATTTTTGGATGCTACATCACTAAGGGCCTTACCTTGGACCGAAAAAATCTCGGCATTAACCTTTAATAATTCACTGCGCTCCATCCCGGCACTGCGAGGCCTGGAACCCACTAAAAAAGCATACTCAACATTTTCAAATGCTGTTTTTGGATCATCCGTTGTTTCAATGCCATGTAGTAGTGGAAAAGCACAGTCATTAAGCTCCATGACCACGCCTTCCAACGCTCCCATAGCTGGTGGAATCTCCAGTAAATTGAGAATAATCGGCTGATCTGCTCCCAACAGGCCACCTGCTGCAAGGCGAAATAACAAAGAATAACTGATTTGACCTGCTGCGCCTGTCACTGAAATACGAACTGGAGTTTTCATTAATAATCCTCAATAAAATTGTTTAGAAAATAACGCAATAATCCACCCATCTTTATCGGGTGGATTATTTAGTATGTTGAGCTTGGAAAATATCTAACTTAATCTAGTCAATGTTCAAAAAAACCTACCTAGCAGTAGTCTGGCTGTTCTTCGCTTGAATCTTTATGTTTGAGTTTTTCTTTTTTCCATATCAAGATGATTTATTTCTCAAAGACATTGCTCTGCGACTCAATTCTTCTAGGCTTATATTATCATCTATTTCTTGATGCCATTTTGTGTAATCGAATGGCTCTCTTTGAATAAGTGCAATAAAACGCTCCATTTCAACATCACCAAGATGTGTTGCAAGGATTTGAACTCCTTTAGATTTTATTTCTGTATCAGAAATCATATTGAAACCTCTTTAATGAAACCAATCGGATCTACGATTTGGATATTCTTAATAAGTGTTGCTTTCTTGATTACTCCATCATCAGTTGTTAAAAAGTAATCTGTATTTACCTTAATAGCACAGGCTAAATGTAATGAATCTATCTTTTTAATTCCGTGTTTCATCATAATGCCAGCGATATTAAGAATTTCTTGGCTTTCTTCAATATCCTCATCAGAATATGCCCGCCATTTTATACTTTGTTCTCGTCTTTCTCGAAATGGATTTTGGCTATTTTCATAATCTAATATATAGACCAAACCAATCCAAATGTTCCCGAGCGAATATTTTCCTGTATTCTTAGTTTAGCCTCAGATTCTAATAAAATTCTAAGTTGAGACTGATCATCAAAGTGTCTATTAAAGCAACAATTGTCTAAATAAATTTTCATTCTATATTTTCTTTACCCTTCAGACCACAGCTGGGTATTATATTATCAAAAACTCTGATCAAATGATTTCCTGTTTTTAATTTTCAAGCGCCTGGAATGGTTTAATAAGCAGGACACTTCGAGAGACAAATTTAAGGCATTGCCATCAATTACCAGGATAAAAAATTATTGAGTTTTGACAAACTGAAGCTTAGTATAATAGTTTAAGTATACCATTCAGACTGTCTTCTAGAACGCCCAATAATGAAAAAATTATTATTTCAATTTGATACCGACAGTTACCCCTCAACTTTTGATACGATTGTCGCATATGACGGTGGCGCCGACCAAGTGATAAGCTTCGGTGGCCTAACACCTAGCAACATTACCCCCCTAGTTGAAGGCACAATTTTCACTAGAGCACCTAAAGATAAAAAAAATACGGCTATTTTTATCGGTGGCAGCAATATGATTGCGGGCCAAGAACTATTTGCCGCCGTACAAAAACACTTTTTTCCTGGCTTTCAAGTGTCCGTCATGCTGGATAGTAACGGTTGCAATACCACAGCGGCAGCCGGAGTCGCCAAGTTAGCCTCCAGCGGCACAATTGCTGGTGAAAAAGCAGTTGTACTGGCTGGTACTGGCCCTGTAGGGCAACGCGCCGCAGTACTTTTGGCTTTGGAAGGTGCCGATGTAACTATCACATCCAGACACATGGCCCGCGCTGAACAAACGTGTAAAGAAATAAAGGAACGCTTTAAGGTGAATATAACACCACTTGAAGCTGTTGATCATAATGCTAGAGGTGACGCAATCAAGAATGCAAATATTGTTTTTGCAACAGGAGCTGCCGGCATTGAATTACTTAGAGCAGAACATTGGCAAAATAACAACAATATCAAAATGATCGCTGATGCCAATGCCACACCGCCCATAGGCATTGGTGGAAGTGACATGATGGATAAAGGACAAGATCGCCACGGTAAAATCATTTGGGGCGCCATAGGCTTCGGCACCCTTAAACTGGCGTTACACCAACATTGTATTGCCAAGCTATTCGAAGAGAACAATCAAGTTCTTGATGCGGAACAGATCTTTACCTTGGCAAAGGCTATGGCCTAGTAATTTGACTGACAAACAGCCTGCTTACACAAATAAAATGCGCCAGGATGCCATGCTTATCTTCCAGGCAGGTATTGAGGCAGCCGACCCTTACCAGGCTGTTAAACGCAACTTGTTGCTCAATGATAATCAGATTGAAATTTCACTTGATCCCGATAATCCAATTAAAAAACGCACGGGGAAATGGAAGAAAATTCACCTGATTTCCTTCGGTAAAGCTGCCTGCTTAATGGCCAAAGCCGCGCAAGAAATTATTCCTGCTGAAATGCTAGCAGAAAAAGGCATTGCGGTTACCAATTATGAAAACGAAGTGGCTGTTAATCATTTTGATGTTTATGCAGCCGGTCACCCCTTACCCGATTTAGCTGGACTCAATGCTGCAAAAATCATTGCCGCCAAAGTCCAAAAAGCCCAACAAAATGAACTGGTTTTGGTATTAATTAGCGGAGGCGGCTCGGCATTAATCCCCTACCCCGTTAGCGGCATCAGCCTCGATGAAAAAATAACTACAACAGAGTTATTACTGGCATCTGGAGCAACCATTAATCAAATTAACTGCGTTCGCAAACATTTATCAAAATTGAAGGGTGGCGGCCTGGCCCGAATGACTGCACCAGCTGGTCTTCATGCACTGATCTTATCCGATGTCCTGGGCGATGATTTAAGCGCCATTGCCAGCGGCCCTACCGTACCCGATGAAACCACATTTTCCGATGCTATCGCTATTCTTCAATCCAGACAGATTTGGCAAAAGTTGCCAAAAAACGTGCAAAACGTACTGGAAAAAGGGGCGTTGCATAAAACCCCTGAAACACCGAATGCCGATGATCCCGCTTTCGATCATGTCAGCCACACCCTAATTGGCAGTAACAGCATTAGCGTCAAAGCCATCGTAGCAGCAGCTAAAAACCTAAATTATGATGCCTTGTTATATAGCAATCAATTGTGCGGCGAAGCTAAGCATGAGGCTGAAAAGCTTGCGCTTTATACTAAAGAATTAATCAGCCAAGGCATAGACAAACCGGTTGCTATTTTAGCCGGAGGTGAAACTACGGTATCCCTAAAAGGCCAAGGACGAGGTGGCAGGAATCAAGAAATGGCGCTGGCTTTCACAATTGCCGCCCAGATACATCAATTACCTAACTGCTGGGTATTCCTCAGCGGTGGTACTGATGGCCGTGATGGCCCCACTGATGCGGCAGGAGGCCTGGTTGACCCTGGAACCTATCACCGTATTATTGAAGCCAAACTTAATCCGATAGACAGCTTGGCAGATAATGATTCCTATACTTCGCTGAAAGCAGCCAACGACTTGCTTGAGACGGGTGCAACTGGCACCAATGTCGCTGACTTACAAGTCTTGCTAATCTATCCTTAATCTTGAATAATACCCCCATACTAAATCTGGAGAAATAAATGTTTAACAAGTCCCAAACAATTGCTGGTTATGATGATGAGCTGTTTAAGGCAATTGAGGATGAACATCAACGTCAGGAAGATCATATTGAACTGATAGCTTCTGAAAATTACACCAGCCCACGGGTTATGGAAGCACAGGGGTCGCAGCTAACCAACAAATATGCTGAGGGTTATCCTGCAAAACGCTATTACGGTGGCTGTGAATTTGTCGATAAGGTTGAACAATTGGCTATTGATCGTGCAAAAGAACTGTTTGGCGCTGACTACGCTAACGTTCAACCCCATTCTGGCTCACAAGCTAATATGGCTGTATACATGGCGCTGGTCAAACCGGGCGATACTATTTTAGGATTAAGTCTGGCTGATGGTGGCCATTTAACCCATGGCGCAAAACCCAATTTCTCCGGAAAAATCTATAACGCCATTCAGTATGGCTTGCACCCAGAAACAGGATTAGTCGATTATGAACAAGTAGAGGCATTGGCTTTGGAGCATAAGCCGAAAATGATTGTTGCGGGTTTTTCCGCTTATTCCCGAATCATGGACTGGAACCGTTTCCGGGAAATTGCTGATAAAGTCGGTGCCTATCTGTTTGTAGACATGGCTCATGTTGCGGGCCTTGTTGCGACTGGTTTATATCCTAATCCAGTTCCGATCGCTGATGTTGTCACCAGCACAACTCATAAAAGTTTACGTGGCCCCCGAGGCGGTATTATTCTTTGTAAAAGTAACCCTGATCTAGAGAAAAAATTTAACTCTAATATTTTTCCAGGCATCCAAGGTGGCCCTTTAATGCATGTGATTGCCGCCAAAGCAGTCGCGTTTAAAGAAGCCATGGAACCAGATTTCAAACTCTATCAACAACAAGTCATTAAAAATGCCCAGGCGATGGCTGAAGTCTTTATCAAGCGAGGCTTTGATGTGGTTTCTGGCGGTACAGACAACCATTTGATGCTGGTTTCATTAATTCCCAAAGGTATTACCGGAAAAGCAGCTGATGCAGCATTAGGTGAGGCGCACATTACAGTTAATAAAAACGCCGTTCCAAATGATCCAGAATCACCCTTTGTCACCAGTGGTATTCGTGTAGGCACCCCTGCCCCAACTACAAGAGGATTTAAAGAGGAGCAAATGAGTGAAGTGGCTGAGTTAATGTGCGATGTAATGGAAAATATGGATGATGCAACCACCATTTCAGGAGTACGGGAAAAAGTCAGTACACTTTGTGCAAATTTCCCCGTTTACAATAATTAAACCTAGAAAAAATCATGTCTGATATCGAGATCGCTCATAAAGCGGAAATGAAGCCCATTATCGGCTTGGCACAAGAAAAGTTTGGTATCCCCGCAGAGCATCTTGATCCGTATGGACACTATAAAACCAAAATATCGCTTGAATATATAGACAGCCTCAGCAATCAAACTGATGGCAAACTAATTTTAGTTACAGCCATAAGCCCCACCCCAGCAGGAGAGGGTAAAACCACGACATCAGTCGGTCTTGGGGATGCAATGAACCGGATCGGCAAAAAAACCATCATGTGCCTGCGTGAACCCTCTTTGGGTCCATGCTTTGGTATTAAAGGCGGTGCTGCTGGTGGCGGGTATTCTCAGGTGGTGCCAATGGAAGATATCAATCTCCACTTCACCGGTGATTTTCATGCCATTGGTGTAGCTCATAACCTGCTCTCAGCCATGATTGATAACCACATCACTCATGGCAACACTTTGGATATCGATTCCCGAAGAATTCAATGGAAGCGGGTTGTCGATATGAATGACAGAGCTCTGCGTGAGATAACTGTTGGCCAAGGTGGCCCAGCCAATGGCTATTTACGTGAAGATGGTTTTGACATTGTGGTGGCTTCTGAAATTATGGCCATTTTATGCCTGGCCACCAGTCGAGCGGATCTGAAAGAACGCTTAGGACGTATCGTGATCGGCTACAAAACTGATAAAGTCACACCCATTTATGCTCGTGATTTAAAAGCTCAAGGCGCAATGGCAGCCTTGTTAAAAGATGCGATAAAACCCAACCTGGTACAAACCCTGGAAAATAATATCGCCATCATCCACGGCGGCCCTTTTGCTAATATCGCCCATGGTTGTAACACCGTTACTGCCACTAAAACGGCACTAAAACTGGCAGACTATGTGGTGACCGAGGCAGGTTTCGGAGCCGATTTAGGTGCAGAAAAATTTATCGATATTAAATGCCGTATGTCGGGTTTAAAACCTTCCGCTGCCGTTCTGGTCGCCACAGCCAGAGCATTAAAATTCCACGGCGGAGTCGCCAAAGAAGACTTAAACCAGGAAAACCTATCTGCCTTAGAAGAAGGTTTTGTCAACCTGGAACGCCATCTACATAATATTACTAATCACTACGGACTACCCTGCGTAGTTTGTATTAATCATTTCACTTTTGATACCGATGCCGAGATTGCATTACTCAAAGGAAAATGCGAAGCCCTCGGTGTAAAATGCGTAGTATCAAAACATTGGGCCGAAGGCGGTGCCGGTGCCAAACAACTAGCGCAGGAAGTCATCAATATTGTCGATAATCGCGAACCTGGATTCAGCTATGTTTACGATGAGAACTTGAGTCTTTGGGACAAAATTGAGGCTATAGCAACCAAGCTCTATGGTGCAGCCAGCATTTCTGCAAGCGCAAAAGTGAAAAATCAAATTGCTGACTGGGAGACTGAATATGGGAAATTTCCGGTCTGCATTGCCAAAACCCAAATGTCTTTTTCTACAGACCCAAGTGCCAAAGGTGCTCCATCAGGCCATATCATAGAAATCAGAGAAGTTAGACTAGCCAATGGTGCAGGATTCATTGTAGCCGTTGCCGGTAACATGATGACCATGCCCGGCTTACCTAAAGTACCCGCAGCCGAAAGAATTGATATTTTGGATGACGGAACGATAACAGGGCTTTTCTAATACCTCTTCTCCTTGTGATTGGAACCCAATTATAAACTCTCTGGTTTAAATGCCTGGGCTTTTGCCTCTCCGTCGCAAAGGCAAGAGATAGCATACCCCTCATTCATTCTCTTTAACCATTTCTGGGGTAATATCGCAAGGTACTTTCAATGAATCAGCAATTTTTGTAAAGCTAGCAAAAAGCTCTACAACCTGCTTCATTTCAATAATCTCCTCATCGGTAGACCCTGCCATAAGAGCAGATGCCTCATGAGCCAGTGTGCAATATTCACAATTGTTAACGATCGACACTGCAACAGCGATTAGCTCTTTAGTTTTCCGATCAAGGGATCTTTGCTGCCCCATGATGATTTTCCATCTGTTCCAGTTCAGTTCAAGCCATGCTGGGTCTGCTCCAGCTTGGGCCCTAAAGAAATTCGGCACCATACCAAATTGAGATGCTATTTCATCGAAAATCTCTTTTACTTTACCTGTGGCCTGTTCATCGGACATAAGATTTATCATTCGTTACCCCTACTTTTCCTGCCATCTATATCGAATTATTAGTTTTTTCTGTCATCAAAAATGCAGTACTTTTGATTATCTGGATACAATTGTGTGAAAGATTATAGCTCACCTAATACCGTTTGTTTATTCATCTTATCTTTCTAATCTCCAAATTTTATAATCTACTACCGACAAATACTACAACGCCCAGGTTTTGCCAAGGCAGCAGATCAGGATTTCAATTTCTGCATCAATGCCACCGAGACAGTCAGCGTAATAGCTGCGAAAATCACTCCCACAGAAACCAACATATTATTAAGCCATCCCGGTTTTAGAAGCAATATAGCTCCTAAGCCCAGCATCATACTCCCCGATAATAGTTTCAATGAACGCCCCTCCTTTTCTGACAGTTTTTTGCTTCCCAGTGTCAATGTGAACAGTAAAACTATCACTAGTAAAGGAATGATGTAAACCGCGTTATAAAAGGCCAGATACAAATAATATTGTGCGCTGCTCAAATCATTTAGGGTTAAAACCCGGGTAAAAACCATCGGCAAGCCAGCAGTACAGAGTAGCTCATAACTATTAGCGGCAATTGCCAGAATAATGGTGGCACCAATCATGGTTGGCCAGCTCCCAGTTTGGCTAATATCTCGTATTCGGGCAAACAATTTGGATCTAGCCGAATCTGACATGGACAATGATACTCCTTGCTTAAAAAAGAAATAATCTTTGATGTTGAGAAGCCCAAAACAGATGGCAATGAGGCCAGCTACAGCAGTAATTATTCTCAGCTGTTTGGTAACCAAGAACAGATTGAGCCATGCGCTCATAAATAAAAAATACATTAAGCCAGAACATAAAACAAAGGTGCAACCGATAGTCAGCATCCTTGCCCGACTACGATGATGCACCATCAAGCTGAGTAGAAAAAATAGGACAAAAAAAGCACAAGGATTAAAGGCATCCAATGCGGCTATCAGTAAGGTAAAAACTGGTAGCGAAAAATCCTGGTAATGAATTTTACCCAGCTTGGGAATATTGAAATACTCCTGTATTTTGCCAGCCTGACCATCTTTCTGTTGATGACAAGCCTGTAATTTTTCCTCCAATTCCCAGCCAGTTGTTCTAGCATTGTCATAGCCTACTATCATTTGGCCACAAAAAATAAAAGCAGGAACCGAATTGGCTGATTGCTGCAATTGTTTTGCCATCGATAAAAAAAGTTCCTGATTTTCCCTGCTACCCACCAAGTCATAACTATGCAAAGTTAACCAAGGATAGATTTTTGACAAATTGTTTACAAAAGGCTTTGCTTCTTTGCAGTGCGGACAATATCGCGACCCAAAATAATGTAAAGTTACTTTATTCGACTTTTCAATACCAGCATCGGTTTCTACTTGTGCATTAATTGGAGTAGATACACTAATCAGTATGATCAGGCAAAAAATATGGACAGCAGATTTGAACAAGTTATTTTGAGTGGCTTCTGTCATCTAGGACGGTCCATAGTTTGTATAAATGCAAGTTATCATCAGTATCGACCGTAATGGTATATTTTAGCTCTTCATCACTTAATGCTTGCATATTTTTAAGCTGATTTTCCAGTACATTTTGATCTGCTTCTGACACATTATCTTGTTGTCTAGCACGATCATTAATGCGTTGTATAAGAGTTTGTGTATCAGTCTGGGTATTTACTATCAAAAACGGAACTTGCAACTGCTCAGCCTGTTGGGAAAACAGATCGCGTTGATGATGTACTAGAAAAGTAGCATCCACAATCACATTGTAACCTGCGTTAATGATCTTGACTGTCAACTGCAACAAATGTTGATAAGTCATCTCACTGTTTGTTTGACTGTACAAGTTACTAGCAATTCCAGAATGGCTATTGTTCTGAGGGGAAAGGCTGTGTAAACGCTTTCTTTCCACGTCAGATCGTATCCTGATGGCCTGATAGCGACTAATGATTTGTTCAGACAACCAGCTTTTTCCGGAGCCGGATACTCCGTGCATAATCATCATCAGCGGCGTGGTTGTTTGAGTGTAACTGTTTGCCAATTGCAAATAGCCTTGATAGCTAATAATAGCTTGCTGATGTTCTTCATCTGACGTACTTTGGCTAGCACGAATCGCATTGACTTTGGCTCTAACCATGGCGCGGTAAACCAGATAAAAGCGCAGCAGTTTCAATCCGGCATAATCACCGCTGAATTGTAGATATTCATTTAGAAACTGAAAAGCCAGATCGTGTCGTTGCTTGTCCTGTAAGTCCATAACCAAAAATGCAATTTCACTAATAACGTCTATCCAATAAAGAGAAGGATTAAATTCGATACCGTCAAATGGGACAACTTGACCTTCAATTAATGCGATGTTACCCAGATGTAAATCGCCATGACATTCGCGGATAAAGCCAGCCTGTTTCCGTTGTTTGAAAAACGGTAAAAGCGTAGTATTTTGCTGTTCGCTCCACGATGCCAACTGAGTCAAACCATCCGGTTTTTCTATACCATCTAGTTGCGAAATTTGGCTGAAATTCTCCCGTACAAACTGCATGATAGTATCTGCGCTGCCAAATTTCGTATCGTCTACTGTACTCTCAATTTCACTATGAAAAGTGGCGATGATTTTTGCCGTTTGCTTTATATGTTCGCAGGTCAGTTGATTCTGAGCCAGTAATAGATCGAAAGTTTTGTCTTCCTCAAACTGGCGCATTTTGACAGCATATTCAATCGCCGTACCAGAATCGTCTAATGTGGGCTGTTGTTCAGTTCCACTGATCGTCACCATATCAAGGTATATATCCGGTGCCAGTCGTGAATTTAGACGTAATTCTTCAAGGCAATAATGCCGACGTTTTTCTAAGCTGGAAAAATCGAGAAAACCAAGATTGAGTGGTTTTTTAATTTTATAAGCATAGGGCCCTGTCAGCAGTACCCAGGAAATATGGGTTTCGATGACCTTAAAATACTCGATTTCATGAGGAAATAGCGCTGGGCTTTGCAGAGACTGAATCAATAAAGGACTACTATTCATATGACGACAGCTGTTGAGGGTTTAATATACACTCATCGCACATCAAACAAAGCTTTTTAAATCTCCCTTATCCTCACTTCCATGAAGCTAAGAATACAGATATAGGATGTGCTAAGGTACGAAGCGCATCTTTCGCGATTGATGCGCTTCCTATCGTCAGCACATCCTATGTTATTCTCTTAACTTAATAGCAATACCCCTTACCCCAACAGGAAAAGGACACAACTGATTTGTTTAATATAAGATGAGTAAAGTTGACAAGATAACATCTTATAAGGATCATCAGGAGTTATCATCATAAAAAAATCAGCTTATGAGTATTGATAAGTTAAAAATGCGCCAGGTAGGAATAGATACCTACCATGAAAATGTTGCTTACTTAAATCGTGAATGCAGTATTTATCGGGCGGAAGGGTTTCAGGCATTATCTAAAATTCAGGTCAGCGCCAATGGTGCCAAATTACTGGCTGTGCTTAATGTAGTTGATGATAACTCCATTGTTCAACCAGGAGAACTAGGCCTTTCCCAACAGGCATTTAAACATTTGAATGTAGACGAGGGCGCGTTGGTCACAGTCAACCATGCCGAACCTCCGAAGTCGATGGATGCCGTACGGCGTAAAATTAATGGTGAACGTATAAACCAGACAGACTTTGATGACATCTGCAACGATATTGTCGAAACTCGTTATTCGAAAATGGAATTGGCGGCCTTTCTGGTCGCCACCGGACAAAATAATCTTGACCGTGACGAGTTAGTGTATTTAACCAAGGCCATGTTGCAATCTGGTGAGCGCATAGACTGGCACGAACCGCTGGTCGCTGATAAGCATTGTATCGGTGGAATTCCCGGCAATCGAACCTCCATGCTGGTCGTGCCTATTGTAGCCGCACACGGCATGTTGATCCCTAAAACATCCAGTCGCGCGATTACATCCCCAGCCGGAACCGCCGATACCATGGAAATTCTTGCCAATGTCGATCTGAAACCTGATCAGTTACTGGAAATTGTACGGCAGGAACGCGGTTGTCTTGCATGGGGCGGAACAGCTAAGTTAGCGCCGGTTGATGATCTGCTGATTTCTGTAGAAAGACCTTTGGGTATTGATTCGCAAGGACAAATGGTAGCATCCATTTTATCGAAAAAACTAGCAGCTGGTGCTACTCATTTGATTATCGATATTCCGGTAGGTCCAACAGCCAAAGTAAGGCATATGCGACAAGCGCTGGCTTTGCGCAAGTTATTTGAATTTGTCGGTGACCAGCTTAATATTCATCTGGAAGTGATGATCACCGATGGCCGTCAACCGATAGGTCTCGGTATTGGACCGGTACTTGAAGCACGGGATATTATGAAAGTGCTAAACAATGACCCTGATGCGCCCGCTGATTTACGGCAAAAATCCCTGCAGCTAGCAGGACGAGTCATCGAATTTGATCCCGATGTGCGTGGTGGACAAGGCTATGCCATAGCCAGAGACATACTGGAATCGGGTCGAGCTTGTGCAAAAATGAATAATATTATCAAGGCTCAAGGCGAAAAAGAAATTGATTTACAGCCAGGCAAATTATGTTATCAAGTA
>JAUXDP010000305.1 GCA_030618325.1 Methylococcaceae bacterium
ATTATGGTTGAAGAGCAGAATTCTGGGCGCATTATCGCGCTTGACCGAAATCACGAACTGCTTTGGGAATATATAAACCGTGGCGAGGACGGCCTCTTATATCGTCTTGGCTGGAGCCGCCACCTTGAGCCTATTTTCGGCAACGAGGTGGCGCAAGCGGTTGCTGCAAAGTCCTGCTTGTAAAGCACAGGCGGGCGTTTGTATGTTTCTAGGATTTGACTGCACATAAAGAAGGGGATAAATATTTTTAATATCCGTCAACATTTGATTAAATCTTGCGGTTAACCTTAAAGCTGTTTTGGGATTGGTGCAGACAAAACAAAATGAGTTTTTCTTTCTAAAACAAAAATATTTGTATGACGGCTTCTGGCACCTTTCTGCCTGTTTCAGGCCAGTTTTTATAGCACAATCTTGAATGACTGCTCTCGAGTGCCAGCACGAGATTTCCTCTGTCAGCTATAGAGCGCAGATTTAAAATAGTTCCGCCAACTTCACAGTCAGCAAAGGGCACTTTTCGGACTTTATACGTGCTAAAATAGCACTTTATATGATGACCATCACCAATCAACTATATTTTTTTATATGGTTATGGCTTGTAACCCATTAATTTTTTTATAACTCACCTAAAAAAGACGTTCCATTTTAGATGAGAAATTTTCATTTCTCCGTGAAAACCTACAAAGAACAAACGGTATTTATCTTTAAGCCCTAATCCAAAGCCAACGGCATTAGCCAGTAGAGTATTCACAGACCATTACCGCTTTTCAACCAGGATTCAATCTCATCACGGTGTGGTATCGATCCGCTATGGACTAGCTGATCATTAATAATAACCGCTGGTGTGCTCATTACGCCGTAATTCATAATGGCTTCTGGGCTGGATTCTTTTTCAACTGAAATTAAGACGCCCATTTCTTTGGCTATTTGCTCAATAGCTTCAGCAGTTTTTACACACTTTGTACAACCACTACCAAGTACTTTTATGTTTTTCATCATATCTCCGAAATATCAGGAAAACGTTAAATTAAATATCCAGCCGACAGTCGTAAAGGAAAGCAGCAACATAACAAAAATAGTTGCAAGTAAACGCCACTGCATCACCTGCTTTAGTAGAATAAATTCTGGAAAACTGGCAGCAACTGTACTCATACAAAAAGCTAACGTGGTGCCAATGGGAAGGCCTTTATTAATTAAGCTTTCCATTACAGGAATAACACCCGTTGCGTTGGAATAAAGTGGTATTCCCATCAGTACAGCTGCCGGTACTGACCACCATTGACCGTTACCCAGATTGTTTTCTATCCAGCCCTCGGGAACAAAACCGTGTAACCCCGCGCCAATACCTACCCCAATAAAAACCCACTTCCACACCCGCCCCAGTATCTCCAATGCTTCTTCCTTGGCGAATTGGTGGCGCTCGATAAAAGATAGCGTTTCTTTTGATTGCGCTTGCAGCTTGGATTGGCTTTGATTTGATGCTTGCTGATAAGCTTTTGCAGCAAAAGGCTGCAACCATTTTTCGGCATGAATGATGTCCAAAAATATACCACCGACAATGCCTACCGCCATACCGACAACGATGTACATCAGGGTAAACTCCCAGCCCAATAGGCTGAGTAATAGCAATACAGCGACTTCATTAATCAGCGGAGAGGTCAGCAGGAATGCCATGGTTATCCCTACCGGTATTCCTGCCGAGGTGAAACCAAGAAAAACCGGAATACTGGAACAGGAGCAAAATGGCGTGATTGCGCCAAACGTTGATCCAAGCAGGTAGCCTACACCTCGATGTTTTCTGGCTAGATAATCACGTACGCGCTCTACGTTCAGCGATGCTCTCAGCAGAGCTATGAAATAGATCATGACTATGAGTAAGACAAAAATCTTGGCGGTATCTTCCACGAAGAAATGTAATGCATCACCTAACTTTGTTTCTTCTGACAAGGATAAAAGATCGTAAACAAGCCAGTCAGCTAAGTATGTAAATACCTCAAACATGTTAGGCCTCCGGGAACCAGTGACGTGTCTTGTTTGCAAAGGCAACCAGGGACAACATTACAGGCACTTCAACCAATACACCAACAACTGTTGCCAAGGCGGCTCCCGAGTGCAGGCCGAATAAAGAAATGGCGACAGCGACTGCTAGTTCAAAAAAATTGGATGAGCCAATTAAGCTGGCCGGCGCAGCGATGTTGTGGGCAAGCTTAAGCGAACGAGCTGCAAGATAGGCAATTATAAATATGCCATAGGTTTGTATGAGCAGTGGAATCGCTATCAACAGGATGGTTTGCGGTTGACTTAATATCACCTCAGCCTGAAAACCAAACAGCAGAATCACAGTGGACAATAAACCTATCACTGACCAGGGTTTAATATGCCGCAAGAAGTTTTCAAGTTTTTCTCCGCCATCCTGAGCCTCCAGGAGGCGACGAGTGAACACGCCAGCGACCAAAGGAAGCACAACATACAGAACAACGGATAGCACTAGAGTTTCCCAAGGTACTTCGATATCACTCACTCCCAGTAGGAATGCGGCAATGGGTGCGAAGGCAAATACCATAACCAAATCATTGATCGACACCTGAACCAGCGTGTAGTTGGGGTCACCCTTCGCCAGCTGGCTCCAAACAAACACCATTGCCGTACAGGGGGCAACACCGAGTAAAATCATACCGGCGATATATTCATTGGCCGACTGTGGATCTACCCAGTTTGCAAAGAACACGCGAAAAAACAACCACCCAAGCGCGGCCATGGTAAATGGCTTAATGAGCCAGTTAATAATCAGAGTGAGTATCAGGCCTTTGGGTTTTTTGCCGACGTCCTTGATGGCGGAGAAGTCAATCTGAATCATCATGGGATAAATCATAAGCCAGATAAGAACGGCAACGACTAGATTGACATGAGCCCATTCAAGCTTCGCTATTATTTGAAACAGGCCAGGCATGATATTGCCAAGCACTACTCCAGCGACAATACATAAACCGACCCAGACCGATAGATAGCGTTCAAAAATTCCCATTATTTTACCTTAGCTAGTGCCCATCCATAAATTAAACAAAGAGGTCATGGCCAACGCAAATCTTGCGACTTAAAGGCCTTGAAAAGGCCTAGGAGCTAGATTTTCGTTGGCCAGGAGCGGACTTGATTTTCGAAAACTTCCGGTTTCTGCTTAGG
>JAUXDP010000133.1 GCA_030618325.1 Methylococcaceae bacterium
AATAAAGCTACCGTAACTTCTTCAGAAACATTGGGCAACAACAAAGAAACAATTACTTCTCCGACTACCACGATAGAGAATAAAGATATTAATGATCCTGAAGAAGGGAAAAAGAAAACTAAGGAAGGCCAGAAGCCTTTAACGAAACAGGCACCAATTGAAACGACTAAGAAATCATTAGAGCAAGTTGTCAAGCCAAAAGCGGTAATCAAGCCCGCAAAGCAGGAACCTATCAAACAGATTGCTAAAAAAACAACAGTCAAAAGCAGCAGCTTGCAAGGAACCAGTTGGGTGCTAGATCAGAAAGCCAGCCATTATACTTTGCAATTAATGGCAATTTCTAAGCAACGTAAGACTGCACTGCTGAAAGCCATTAATAAGCATAGCCAGTTACGAGATAAATTACATTATTTTGAAATCAGCAAGAAAGGTGAGAAAAAATATGTATTGTTATATGGGAGTTTCTCGACACCAGCAGAAGCTAAGCAAGCGACCAAAAATCTACCTAAGGAGTTTGCTAAGCCCTGGTTAAGAAGCTTTAAAGTGTTGCATAAACAAATCAATGCAAATCGTAGATAAAATTCAGCTAGGGAACAAATATTGACTTTAAAGAATGATATTTTCATAAAAACGTTGCTAAAACAGCCAGTTGATAGGACTCCAATTTGGATGATGCGTCAGGCTGGGCGTTATTTGCCGGAATACCGGAAAATTAGAGAGCAAGCCGGTAGTTTTATGGATTTATGTACCCAGCCGGAATTAGCTTGTGAAGTAACACTACAACCATTGGAACGATTCGATTTTGATGCTGCGATTTTGTTCTCAGATATTTTGACTATCCCGGATGCTATGGGTTTGGGGTTATATTTTAGTGAAGGTGAAGGGCCAAAGTTTCGTAATCCAGTCCGAACTGAATCCGACATAAAAAAACTATCTGTTCCGGACCCGGAAATTGAACTTAGTTATGTAATGGATGCCGTTCGGTTAATTAGAAAAAATCTACAGGAACGGGTGCCGCTAATTGGTTTTTCTGGCAGTCCCTGGACATTAGCCACCTATATGGTTGAAGGTGGAAGTAGCAAAAATTTTAGGCATGTGAAAGGGTTAATGTACGAACAGCCTGCTTTAATGCATCAAATGCTGGATAAATTAGCCCAATCAGTTTCTGCCTATTTGAATGCACAAATAGCAGCCGGAGCCCAGACTGTGATGCTTTTTGATACTTGGGGCGGAATGCTAAGTACGGAGGACTATCTGGAGTTTTCTTTGCGTTATGCGCAGCAGATTAGGGAATCACTAAATACCAATAGGGATGGGCAGACTATTCCGACGATCTTGTTTACCAAAGGCGGGGGGCAATGGTTAGAAGCAATGGCGGATATTGGTTATGATGCATTGGGCCTTGATTGGCAAACTGATATTAATTTAGCTCGGGCCAGAGTGGGCGACAAGGTTGCACTGCAAGGAAATTTAGACCCTATTGCCCTTTATGCTGAACCGGATGTAATCAGGCAGAAAGTTAAGACTATTTTGGAAAAATTTGGCGAGGGGTCGGGGCATGTATTTAACTTGGGACATGGTATATTGCCCGATGTAAATCCCGAACATGTCAAGGTTATGGTCGATGCAGTACACGAGTTTAGCCTTGCCCATCATAACGTATAAACTATATTTAGAAAAAATGGAGCTTTTGTTGCTAGCTCCAGTTTTTCTTCAGCCCCCTTTGTTAGCAACATAGCTGAGTCCTGCATTTTTTTATGTGATATACCTTTCGCGTTTAAGAATGCACCGTTTAGAGTATGACAGGTTTTGTGAAGGGTTAGGCGCAAAGACGCAGCAATAGCAGGCTATTGGAAGGCTTTGCAACGACGCCCTTCGCAAAAAATGGTGTGCTATAAATGGGGTGTTCTTGAATGCGGAAGGTATAATTATGTGGGTGCAAAAAGAGATTACCTTACAAGCCAGAAAACGGGGTTTTCATTTGGTAACAGCCGAAGTTTTAGAGCAGTTAGATGACTTAAAACAGTTCGAAATTGGTCTGGCCCATTTTTTTATTCAACATACCTCTGCATCTTTGGCAATTAATGAAAATGCTGATCCAAGTGTCAGAGTGGATATGGAAGCTTTTTTTAACCGGGCTATTCCAGAAAACGAACCTTATTTCACCCATGTTTTGGAGGGTGCAGATGATATGCCCGCACATATTAAAGCCGTTACCATTGGCTGTGAATTAACTGTTCCTATCGACCAGGGGAGATTAATGTTAGGTATCTGGCAGGGAATCTATCTTGGTGAGCATCGGGATTATGGAGGCAAAAGAAAAATTATTGCCACTCTCAGTGGTGCCTAGTTGCAATTGAATTATTGGGTGGTTTTTGGGTCATAGAACCTGGATAAGCTACACTTCTTGTGAAGAACTTTTGATTTACCACGAAGGACACGAAGGAAAAATATAAACTTCGTGTCCTTCGTGGTGAATATTAATATATTGTAATGGTGAGTTTCTTCCCACAACTCAGGAATATTATATGAATTTTAAACAAACTCTATTTTTAGTCATCTTCTCTATTTTCTCTTCCGTGGTAACCGCAGAAAGTGTCTGGGATAAATCAATCCAGTCATTAACAGCGCCAACAGAAATTGTTGTTTACAGAAGCCCAAGCTGTGGTTGCTGTCATAAGTGGATTAAACACCTGGAAAAACACCAGTTTACGGTCAAGGATATGGTTACTGAAGATGTGAATAACGTCAAACAAATATACGGTGTTCCAGGAAAAATGGCTTCTTGCCATACTGCAATTGTTGATGGTTATGTAGTTGAAGGCCATGTTCCCGCCACAGATATTATAACGTTACTAACCACACGCCCTAAAATAGTGGGTATTTCTGTTCCAGGCATGGTGAGTGGTACTCCGGGTATGGAAATGGGAGCTAAAAAAGATCCCTTTAAGGTGATATCCTTTGATTCCAGTGGAAAATTTAGTGAGTTTAATAATTATGAGAATTATTAATGATTCTGGCCGGTGACATTGGAGGGACTAAAACAGTTTTAGCCCTTTTCAAATCAGAAGGGAATGAATTGTTGTGTGCTCAGAAGCAGACATATCGCTGTGCAGAATTTCAATCATTTAGCCAGATTTTAACTAGATTCCTTCAAGATATATCGCAACCCCTGGTCTCTGCCGCTTGTTTAGGTGTGGCAGGGCCCATAGTAAATGGAGACTGTTACGCAACCAACCTAAAGTGGAATATAACTTGCCACGAAATTAGTAATATTTTAGCAACAACCAATGTTTGCTTAATTAATGACCTAGAGGCCGCAGCCTTGGGTGTGGTCAGTTTGCCTGAGGATTCTTTTATAGAATTAAATCCTGATGCTGAGCAGGTTCAGGGGCATGTTGCCGTACTTGCGGCCGGAACCGGGCTGGGCGAAGCCATCATGTGCTGGGATGGGCAAAACTTTCACCCTATCGCGACAGAAGGTGGGCATACGGATTTTGCCCCCAATAATGAGCAGGAATTAGCATTATTAAATTTTTTGCGACTAAAACACCCGGAGCATGTCAGTTACGAGCGGGTGGTCTCTGGAGAAGGTCTGCAGAATATCTATCAGTTTTTAAAGCAGTCCGGTTTTGTAACTTCACAACAAATTGAAGATGCTTTGAGAGCAGGAGATCCTTCAGCAGTAATCGGTGAGGCTGGTGTTTCGGGAAGTGATGCTTTATGCCAAGAAGCCTTGGCTGTTTTTTGTCGTATTTACGGAGCTGAAGCTGGAAATTTAGCCCTCAAATGCCTGCCTTATGGTGGAATCTATTTGGCAGGGGGAATTGCGCCAAAAATACTTTCCATGTTGCAAAAAGATTATTTTATGCAGAGCTTTTTAAATAAAGGACGATATCATGATATTTTGAAGAAAATGCCTGTCAGAGTTTGCTTAAATCAGGAGGCAGGACTGATTGGTGCTTATGAGAAAGCTTTGGGAATGTTTGGGCCAGACTGAATTAAGCTAGAACTAAATATTTAAGTTCAAAATCAGTTTTTTTCAACGCCTTACTGAAATAAAAGCCCTGGTAATTAAAGCATTTTTTAGTCTTTAAAAACAGTAATTGTTCTTCTGTTTCAACGCCCTCAGCTATAATTTCAAAGTTTAGTCTTTCAGCCATTGCAATAATCGTTTCGATAATAACCTGGGCATTTTCATCATTACTATGAATGTCATCAACGAATGATTTATCAATTTTCAATTGATCGACAGGAAAACGTTTTAAATAAGCTAAAGAAGAAAACCCAGTTCCGAAATCATCGATAGAGAAATGTACCCCCAATTTCTTCAGAGCAAGCATTTTTTCAACTACTTCATCACCCTGACTCACCATAATTCCTTCAGTCAATTCAAGGGTCAGTTTTTCTGGTTCAATTTGGGTTGATTTTATAATCTCTTTTACTGTATCGACAAAATCTGCTTGTCTGAACTGTGCTGGACTGACATTGACAGCTATATGTCTAAAGCCTTGAAAGTGCTGCCATTCTTTTATTTGCTTACAAGCTGTTTGTAACACCCATTCGCCAATCGGCAATATTAATCCGGTTTCTTCTGCAATTGGAATAAAATCTGCTGGTGAAACTAAGCCAAGTTGTTTATGTTGCCAGCGCAGCAAGGCTTCGGCACCAATCAGCTCATTAAATTGATTGAATTGTGGTTGAAAATGGAGCTCCATTTCATTACGATCCAAAGCATAGCGCAGTTCCTTTTCCAGGCTCAGGCGTTGATCAGCAACTTTTTGCATTTCTGGAAGAAAGAACTGGACTTTATTTCGGCCACTATCTTTTGCTTTATACATTGCCGTATCTGCTTGCATTAACAAAGTATCTGGATCGGTTTCTCCACCAGTGATGATAACTATGCCAGCGCTAAGCGAGGTAAATAAAACATGCTCTTTAATATGAAATTCCTCAGCCATTGCAGCTTGTAGCTTTTCTGCTACATTTCGTGCTTCGAGAATAGCTGCATCATGCTCAGGAACAATATCGGTAATAACGACGACAAATTCATCTCCGCCTAAACGAGCAACTGTGTCTTCCTGCCGTATAATACGATTAAATCGCTTTGCTATTTCAATGAGCAGTGCGTCACCAACGGGATGGCCTAGGGAATCATTGATGTTTTTAAATCGGTCAAAATCAATATACATTAATGCACTATATCGCTTATTGCGTTTGTCTATCGCTATGATTTGTTTGAGTCTGTCAATGAGCAATAACCGATTGGGTAATTTTGTCAAACTGTCATGATAGGCCAGATATTGTGCCTGTGCTTCTGCTTGCTTCCTGGAAATACATAAGCTTAATGTTTCAGCAACACGCCGGAGAAAACTGTTTTCATATTTTTTTTGTTGATGACCCTGCTCAATGAACAAAAGGATTACGCCCAATACCTTATCGCCGTTTAGAATAGGAACATTGTAATAGCTATTTTGAGCCATACTTTTACAGCATTCTTGGAAATCGTTGTCAGAATAATTTGCGAATTGAATTTGTTTTTCAGAAACAGCTTTGCCACAACAGCATTTATCCCAAGCAACCTTGCCACAGGAATCAATTAATTCGGTCGGCAGGTTATGATTTGCCACCAATTTCAATAACCAACCATCGCCCTCATTTTCATTAAGAAAAATGCCGCAGTGAGGTAAAAAATTCAACCAAGAAATTGAGACGAGTTCCTCTGCAGCTTGTTGCAAAAATATTTCTAATGGCTCAAAAGACAATTGCAATAATTTGCTAAGCACCTGTTCCTCGCCCACTGTCCTTTGGATATGCTGTTCCTGCATCTTGTTTTCTGTAATATCTCTAAAATGAGATACATAATGAGATACCTTGCCCTCGATATCCTTAACCACGGATATGCTCAGCCATCCAGGGAAAATATCACCATTCTTCTTTTTATTGTGGATTTCCCCCTGCCAATGGCCGTAGAGATCTAGGTCACGCCACATCTGTTGGTAGAATTTTTGATTATGTAATCCGGATTGAAAAATACGTGGATTCTGACCATATACTTCATCGATAGAAAAACCTGTCATATCGCGAAAATGTTCGTTTACTCTGACAATTCTGGATTCATGATCAGTAATCATAATTGCCTCATGCGCTTCAAACGCTGTAGCAGCAATAGATAATTCGACTTCAGCTTGCTTTATTTGGGAAATATCTCTGATGGATATGACCGCACCAAACGCCTCACCTTGCTCATCAGTGATAGATTCACCATTGACGATGGCTGAAATTTCAGAGCCTGTATCCGGTTTAATAAACATTTCGGTGTTATTGATCTCTTCTCCACGCAAAGACCGGTATAAGGGATAATTTTTTCTATCAACAATTTCCTGTTTATCAGTATCAAAGATAGGGTAATGCTCAAGCCAAAAACTGCTGTGGGGTGACATCTCTTTGAAACCATGCATCTTTCTTGCTGAGCGATTCAGTAGTTTAATATTTCCCTGCTTATCACAGGCGATCACCCCATCGGCGATATTATCCAGAACTGACTCCAGAAATGCGCTTTGTTGCTTTTGAATATTTTCAACTTTAGTTCGTTCATCATTTTCCTTTAGCAAGCGACTATTAGCGGCACGCAAAGATTGTTCAGAAGAACGTAATTTGACTAAGAAACTACTAACAATCAGTAGTAGCATTAAAGCAATCGAAAAAACCCCCAGCATGTAGTATTTTTCCAATTCTTGTTTAGAGTTGTAGTCTTGCGAATAAATACTTCTAATCTGATGGATATATTTGATGATACTGCTAGTACTGACAAAAATTGAATTTCGTAAGCCGTCAGATGACGAAGATATAGTGTCTTTTTTATACGAATCAACATGGATTTCTGGATTAATAAGCAATAAAAATTGCTTTAATAATAGATTTAACTTTTTACTTTCTTCATCTATTGCATCAATACTGGAATCTATTTTGGGAAAGCCGTATAGGTAGATTTGGTAGGCATCTTGTTTTAATTTTTCATTCAGCTTTAGAATCTCAAGGCTGAAGGGAAGTTTTTCTACTTTTTTATCGATCAGGCCACTCTGCAAAACCAAAACTTGTTGCTGCAATTTATTGACATGACTTTCGATTTCTCGCAAATCATCAAGAATAGCCAAGTGGTTGATATTATCTGCATTTTGAGAATTGATAAACAGAATACTCAAGAGCATTCCTGTCATCAAGATAACAGCAAAGACTTTGATTTTGCCTTTAATATTCATTGGGTCGGTCTATCATATGGCTTAGTCAGGTATTTAAAACGGGGTTTACAGCTAGTGTTTTATCGACCTGGAGAGAAAAGGTAGAGAAGACCTTAGAAAATCATAACCATATGATTGTTAATGAAAATATAGGGCGTAAAAACACGTACTAGTAATGCTTTAGTCTAGTATATAATGTGTCTTATTCAAGGAAATTAATGGCGATCAGGCGGTGAAAAATAACAGAATGTGATGGAGTTCAAAGTTTGGGCAACTGATTTTTCTAAGTTAAAGTCACATTTTTACTTCCCTTAAAACCAGATGTGATTGGATAACGTCTGTCACGACCAAAAGCTCGTGGGGTAATTCTTATGCCAGGGGGGGCTTGTCTGCGCTTATATTCATTCCTGTCAACCAGGATTATCGCTTTGATGACATCATCTTGAGAGAAACCAGCAGCAATGATCTCATCAGCTGATTTATCCTGCTCAACATACATTTCCAGAATAGGGTCTAATACAGCGTAAGCAGGTAAAGAATCCTCGTCAATCTGATCAGGTGCCAGCTCAGCAGAAGGGGGTCGGGTGATGACCCGTTCGGGGATTACCGGAGACAGGCTATTTCGGTATTTAGCCAGCTTGTATACTAATAATTTGGGCACATCTTTTATCGGTGCGAAACCACCCGCCATATCGCCATACAGGGTAGCGTAACCAACACTCATTTCGCTTTTATTGCCTGTGGTTAACAATATTCTTCCTTGTTTATTGGAGATGGCCATCAAGATAACGCCACGACAGCGTGCTTGAATATTCTCTTCAGTGGCATCCTTTTCGGTTCCGGCAAAGACTTCTTTGAGCATACTGTCAAAAGCGTTTACAGCCGGTTCTATGGGAATATTGTGATACTTTACATCGAGTGCTTTGGCTTCCAACTCGGCATCGTCAATGCTCATTTGCTGGGTATAACGGGATGGCATTAACACTGCTTCAACTTTATCCTTGCCCAAGGCATCAACCGCAAGCGCTAATACCAGGGCAGAATCAATGCCTCCCGATAGTCCTAAAATGGCCCCGTGAAAACCGTTTTTACTTACATAATCTTTGATGCCTAACACCAGAGCTTGATATTCACTGGAAATTTCATTATAGAGAGGGGCGCAATAGCTTTTTACGGGCTGTTTATTAACAAATTCTACAATGCTGGTTTGCTCTTTAAATTCCTCTGCCCGAAAAACCACTTCTCCTTGTTGATCCACTACAAATGAAGCACCATCAAAGACCAACTCATCCTGACCACCAATCTGATTAACATAAACCAAAGATATTCCCGATGCAGCAACCCGCTCTCGAACTATATCTTCCCGCTCATGTATTTTTCCAGCATAAAAAGGGGATGCATTGAGTGTTAATAAAATATCAGTGCCAGCTTCGCGGTATTCCTGCACGACATCACTCTGCCAAATATCCTCGCATA
>JAUXDP010000164.1 GCA_030618325.1 Methylococcaceae bacterium
ATGCTGGAAGCAGCCCAAGCCGTAGAAAATGATGGCGGAGTTTTATTTATTGTTAAAAATTATGCTGGCGATGTAATGAATTTTGAAATCGCAGCCGAAATGCTGGAATGCCCCAGCGAAACGGTGCTTGTCGATGATGATGTTTCTTTGCCGAAAAACCACAGTACTGGCCGCCGCGGTGTTGCAGGTACGCTGATCGTTGAAAAAATGGTGGGTGCAACTGCAGAAAATGGTGCAGATTTAACAGCTTGTAAAGCTTTGGGTGACCGCGTCAACGAAGTTACTGCATCAATGGGAGTCGCCCTCAGCAGTTGTACCGTTCCTGCTTTAGGAAAACCCACGTTTGAGCTTACTGAAAATGAAATAGAAATGGGAGTCGGCATACATGGGGAAAGAGGCCATGAAACCATCAATATGATCAGTGCCACTGAGATTGTAGCTCGACTTTCTGATGCTATTAAAAATGATCTCAAACCGAAAAAAGGCCAGTCCGCCCTCCTCCATGTCAATGGTTTTGGTGCAACACCACTGATGGAATTACACTTGATCTATAATTTAGCAACCCAATACTGGGAAAAGCAAGGTATTAAAATCACCCGATCACTGGTTGGTAATTATACGACTTCTCTTGATATGGCTGGCTGCTCAATAACCTTGACCCTGCTGGATGATGAACTTACAGCGTTATGGGATGCCCCTGTCCATACTGCCAATTTGCGTTGGGGCTAAAACCTACTTTTAAGTTTATGGAAAATAATACAGTAAATATTTTGCGTATGGACCACCACAGTGTGTTGTCCTCTGATCTACCCAAGTCTATATTTTTTTATCATGATATTCTTGGCCTGGAAATAGACACAAACCGCCCTGCTCTCAAATATGATGGCGCCTGGTTTAAAATTGGCGAACAAGCGATACACTGCATCTGCCTACCCAACCCTGACCCTGTTCTGGAAAGACCGGAACATGGCGGCCGTGATCGGCATGTGGCATTAAAAATTGCTAATCTTCAGCCACTAATAACAAAACTTGAAGAACACGACGTTTTTTACAGTAAAAGCAAATCAGGCCGTGGCGCAATATTTTTTAGGGATCCTGATGGTAACGCTGTTGAGGCTATTGAGGAAGATTAGCCTGCAAAACGTCTGCAATCGCACAAATCATTAACTGTGTAGTTTTAGCTCCAGCATCGATATGCCCTTTGGTGCGTTCCCCAAGATACGAGGCGCGCCCCTTTGTTGCCACCATATCACGTGTAGATTCCACGCCAGAAACAGCAACACTTTTGATGTTTTCCAGAACATCAGGCAATTCAACTGAAGCCGCTGCTGAATCCTGCAAATAAGAAGCGACAGGCACCAGAACATCAAGCATAGTCTTTTCGCCAACATCTGCTTTGCCTCTTTGCTTGACTGATTCTACACCTTGAGAAAAAATATTCGCAAAGGACTGCAAATTTAACTCCTGGTCACGAGCAGCCTTACTCATAGACACAAACAAGGTACCAAACAATGAGCCTGAGGCACCACCCATTGTTGACATCAAAGTCATACCGATTTTCTGCAACACAGATACCCAGTCAAGTTGAGCTAAATCATCTTTTTGTTGAACCAACGCATCTATACCACGCTGTAAATTAAAAACATGATCACCATCGCCTATAGCCTGATCTAATGCGGTTACTTCTTCCGCATTGCTCTCAATTGTATTTGCTATAGCCTCAACTAAACTCGGTAATAATTTAGTGGAAAGTGACATATTTGCCTCCTGATTTTTTACTGTAGTTTAAAAAAACCTTAATCTAGATCAAAGTCGCATCAATAAACTCATACTTTACGGCCAAACAGGTCAATGCTACATCATTTTTTATTCGTAACTTATCATAAATGCGATATCGATAAGTATTAATGGTTTTATCACTAATGGATAGCATCTCAGACATTTCCTGGATGGTTTTACCTTGCAATATTAAAGAAACAACTTCAGTTTCCCGTTGTGATAATTTTTCAAATGGGGAACCGCCGCCATTTAATACAGAAGAAAAAGCCAAATTACTGGCCACATCATTACAAAAATACCTTTTTCCACTGACCACCTTTTTAATTGCATTAACCATTTCTTGAGCAGGTGAACTCTTTGATATAAACCCAGGCACCCCTAATTTCAATAATTGCTGCGGCACCGGCCCATCTTTATGTACGGTTAAGGCAATAATCTTTACGTCAGTATCTCGCTGAATGATTCGCCGGCAAGCTTCCACTCCACCTATGCCCGGCATGTTAATATCCATTAGCACAACATCTGGTTTCAATCTTTTAACAGCATCTATAGCTTCTTCGCCACTACTGGCAAGACCGATAACAGTTATATCTTCGTCAGAAGATAATAACGATTCAATCCCAGTTCGTACTAACTCCTGGTCTTCCACCAGCAAAACATTAATCATAAGGTATTTCTTAAAACAATAAGTAAGTAGACAAAGGGTATCATATTTGCCTGAGCACAGGCTATCGGTGCTCCATATTTCTGCTATGCTTTTAGTAACTACAAGCACCAAAATTCATAGCGATGATTAAAAGCATTAATTATTCTACAGCATTAGGTATTATTTTAAGTTTAATTCTAGTCATATTTATCATTCTATATGCGGCTGATGATCCGCGGTCATTTATAAACCCAACAGGCTTGGCCATCGTCATCATGGGTTGTCTGGCAGCCGTTTTATTAAGTTACCCGTTAAGAGATATAAAGCGTAGCGTTAAATCTGTTAAATCTGTTCTATTTTATGAAAGCTTAAATCCGCAAAAAGAGGCAGATGAGGTTATCGAAGTGGCAAAAATGTGGTTTCGACGAGATACACTAGCTATCGAAAATGCGATTGAAACCATCAATAATCCTTATTTAAAAACCGGATTCCAATTAATTATTGATAAAACACCTGTTGAAGATATTCTGGCATTATTAAAATGGCGAATTTCCAGAGTCAAAGCTAAAGAAAAGGCTGAAGCAGATATTTTTCGCACCATGGCTCAATTTGCCCCCGCATTTGGTATGTTAGGAACATTAGTGGGTTTAATCAATATGCTCCAAGCATTGGATTCTCGGGATATAAGCCTGATTAGTTTCAATATGGCCATTGCACTAATCACAACATTTTATGGTTTATTGTTTGCTAATTTACTCTTCAATCCTATCGCATTAAAGCTTGAACGACGTATGGAACACCGCGTTATGATAATGAGCATGGTGCTTGAGGGCATTGTTCTGATTAGTGAGCGCCGAACGCCTGCCTATATTCGAGAAACATTGAATTCATTTATTGTTCATCATGAAAATGAACTAAAAACATCTAAACCAGATCAATTAAAAGAAAAGCTCACCTTAGACTTATGAGCAGAGAATCTTATGCTAATTTGCATGCCTCACAGGCCATAGAAGACTTACTAGCCGACAGCAGGAATGATAGCAATCAACAAAACTGGCTGCTAAGTTATCTAGATGTTTTCGTGTTAATTATTATGTTAGTTATCACCTTATTGGCACTGACAGACAAAACCATATCTTCCCAGACTAAGCAAACGAAAAAAATAGCTCAGAAACAAATCAAACCTATTAGAAAGAATTCTAAATTAAAACTTGCAGAAAATAAAACCAATCAATCAAAATTTACTGCTCATTCCAACAAAAATCAAGCAATTAAAAAACGTCGTACTCTTGATACTAAAAACACTCTTCCCCAACTAAACAAAAAGAAACTAGTCACAAACGAAAGAAACCAATCTGAAATAAAAACGATAACAAAAGAAGCTGATATCACTGCCCAACAAAAATCAACAACTAACTCCAGGAAACAATCAGAAAAACCTTTTCCTCTAGTCGTCACAAAAAAAATTGAACCTGAGCATGAAAATCCCGAAATAAAGGCCAAGCAAGAGACAAAAAAATACAGAGATTCTAATGAAACGAACACTACAGAGTCGAACCTGCAAACTGAAAAGCAACCCACTCAAGAACCAAAGAAACCAGAAGAAAAATGGCAAGATCGACTAAAAAAGAAACTCGATAATTTTGAATTCATCAACGTCAAAATTAATCAAGGTTATGCACAAATAGAAATACAGGACAACATCCTGTTTGATTCGGCCAAAGCTTTGTTGACAGAGGATGGCAAGGAGCTATTAAAAAAACTAACTGCTTTGCTAAAACAATCGACGGGTATTATCTTTATTGAAGGTCATACAGATAATCAACCCATTGCAACCCAACAATTCCCATCCAACTGGGAACTCGGCTCAGCACGAGCCACCAGCGTTCTACATTTTCTAATATCACAAGACCTAAATGGCCAGCGTTTCCGTGCAGTTACTTATGCCGACACCATGCCTGTGGCTGATAATTTCAGCGAAGAAAGCAGAAGAAAGAACAGGCGCGTAAACTTATTAGTAAAAATCCCTGAGACCTGAACAATGCACCTGAGGGTGCAGCATCTCTTCTTCAGACCAATTACTTCGATGAAGTCAACGCACGCAATACATCTGAACGACTTATCACACCCACTAAATCGCCATCATCATAAACTGGAAAGCTTCTAACTGTTGAACCTTTGAATGTTTCAGCCAATTCAAGAATACTTGCATCCGCTTCTACAGAAATAGTTTCTTCTGTCATAAAATCAGCTACTTTACCGCTCATTCCTTGATTATAAGCACTCTCCAAAACAACTTTCATCCCATCCTTTTCAGAAAACATACCCGCCAACGTTCCCTGCTCGGTCATGACTGGGGCACTGGTTATTTTATGATTTAACATTAGTTTTATTGCTTCTATAACATCCGTATCCAGTTTTAATTTTACTAATCTTTTAGACATATACTCCGCAACTGTAATTTTCGCAAGCATAATAATCTCCTCATAATAATGTTATCGGCAAATGATTTAAGAGACGCCAATCTTTTCATCTTTTAAATAAACTTTTAATCTCTAACAATCTACTTTTATCACATTTTTCCACACAAACGCAATTGCTAATATTCGACCAAAAAAATATTTAAATAAATACTGCTCCAAGACGCATCCATAGCTTTAAATACGACCTCAAAAAAAATGGTCAAGTTAAATTCTTCTCATGCCGGGAAAGTTAATTACCTTCTCCTCAATTTCATATGAACCTTAAAATCTATTCTATACTTGATAGTAAATTGAAAAAGTTATGACTTTATCACTTTAATTTATAAGGCTCTCTAATGTCTACCAACAAAATTCTACTCCGTTTTTTTATACCCATCATTATATTGATGGCTTTATCTACAATGATTACAACTTGGTACGTTTCCAGTGGAGTAGAACAGGCCGCCATCGATTCAGCAATTCAAAATGCAGAGTTAAAAACTAAAGAGTTTAAGGCTCTGAGAGCCTATTACACAAAAAACATAATAAAAAAAGTTCTATCCAACAGCTCAATCAGGGCCTCATTCAATCATAAACAGGAACAAAACAAAATTCCCTTACCCGCTACTATGGTTCACGATTTGAGTACTGAGTTCAGTGACCTAAGCCAAGGACAAAAAATTAATTTGTTAAGTAAATATCCTTTTCCTAACCGAGCTAGTCGTCAACTGGACAAGTTCAGTGAAGCTGCTTGGAATTATTTAACCCAAAACCCTGATAGCATTTACAAAGAAGTTAGTGAAAATGTAGAAGGGCAAAAAATTATTCGACTGGCCATTGCAGATAAAATGGTGTCTCAGGCCTGCGTTGATTGCCATAACTCTCATCCTCAAACTCCTAAAACTGATTGGAAATTAGGCGATACAAGGGGAGTTTTAGAAGTGACGCTACCCGTAGAAATTGCAAGTGTTGCTCATGTCGGCCCTTTACTACTTATTGGGCTGGCTTCAGGCTTGATTATGTTATTCGCCATTTTTGTTGTTGCAAAAAAAGTCGTTTTGACACCTTTGGATACCATTAAAGAGGGTATGGCTAAGGGAGCCGACAGTGTATTATCTCATCGCATCAGCCTATCTACGAATACGGAAATGGATGATATCGCCCACAGCTATAATCAAATGGCATCAAATTTGGAAGCTGCTAACAAAGATATTCAGAATATTGTTGAATCACTTCAATCAAGTATTATTAGTCTTGATGCGACTGCCCAGCAAACAGATTCCTCTGTACAAACACAAAAAAACGAAACTGAACAAATGGCGGCGGCTATAGAGGAGTTGAGTGCGTCCGCTAGCAGCGTATCACAAAGTACTCAATCAGCACTGGAAATGGTTGGAAAAACAACAGACAGTACGCAACGAGGTATATTAGTCATGGAAGACAGCACCCAGTCAATTAATCAATTGCGTGCCTCTATGGAGAGTACAGCAAATGTTATTACCGAGCTCGATGAAGAAAGTAACAGGATTGGCTCCGTTCTCGATGTAATACGAGGTATCGCGGAACAAACTAACTTATTGGCTCTAAATGCGGCGATTGAAGCCGCCCGAGCTGGGGAGCAAGGTCGAGGCTTTGCGGTAGTAGCAGATGAAGTGCGAACCCTGGCGAACCGTACTCAGGAATCAACAGAAGAAATTCAAAAAATGATTGAGTCGTTACAATCAGGTACAACGCGAGCTGTTTCAGTTATTAAGGACGGGCAAGAAACCACACAAACCAATGTTGAAAAAATCAATGAAGCATCCCACGCCTTATCTGACATTATAAACAGTGTTGACGAACTATCACGACTGAATAGTGAAATCGCCCACTCTGCTCAGGAACAAACAACAGTTACAGGGACTGTAGCTAATAATATTTCTAAGGTTTCCCTGATGGCGGAAAATACCGCCCGATATTCTCAGGAAGTTACCAACGATACCAGCATGCTTGCTCAAGCTGCTGCCAATCTATCTAGTTCCCGTCTATAAATTATAACGCATTGAATAATATGAAAAAACCTAGCTATTAGGCGAGAAAAATCCGGCGTAGTTTGGTATAATTATGATCTAAGCCATTGAATCATAAA
>JAUXDP010000306.1 GCA_030618325.1 Methylococcaceae bacterium
ATTGAGCCTGCGACGGTTAAACGTGAGCTATAGTTCGCGCGGCCAAACAAGAATAATATTAAATACAAAAAAAACAAATGAGCTCCACAAACAAAAGCTTACTTTCACAACTTGGTCCCGGTTTAATCTATGCTGGCGCGGCTGTTGGTGTATCACACCTGGTTCAATCCACAAAAGCGGGAGGAATGTTCGGTTTCGATCTGATTATTGCAATTGTGATAATCCATCTGGTGAAGTATCCTTTTTTCGAATTTGGCCCGAGATATACAGCTGCAACAGGTCGCAATATTCTTCATGGCTACAAACAGCTTGGGAGTTGGGCTGTCTGGATTTATATTGTTATGACGTTAATGTCCATGTTAATCATCCAGTCTGCAGTAACTGTGGTAACGGCTGGTCTGTTGATCAATATTTTCCATCTAGAGGCTCTGGGAGGATTAGCTCCTCAAAAAATTGCAGCACTTATTAGTTCAGGCCTACTAATCATTTGCTTTTCTTTATTGGCAAGTGGTCGTTATCAGCTCCTGGATAAACTGGTAAAAGTGATTATTCTGGTTTTATCCATTACTTCAGTATTGGCAGTCACCATGCTGATCTTTGATAATCCAGGTCATTACCAGACAGCCACTGTACAATTTTCTTTTTCAGAAACTGCACATTTAATTTTTCTGGCGACCTTTTTGGGGTGGATGCCTGCTCCGATGGATATTTCTGTCTGGCATTCAATCTGGGCTGAAGCAAATAATGAAAGTTCAGGAGAAATCACTAGTGTAAAAAGTGCTTTATTTGATTTTCGAATCGGTTTTTTTGGTACCGCATTACTTGCGATTTGTTTTTTGTTATTAGGTGCTTTAGTCATGTACGGTAGCGGTGAAACTTTCAGCCCTAGCGGGGCGACTTTTGCTGGACAATTAATGGATCTGTATGAAAAAGCCTTAGGTGGCTGGGCTTATCCACTGGTCGCCATTGCAGCACTGACCACGATGTTTAGTACCACTTTGACCTGCCTAGACGCTTACCCAAGAACACTGAGCGCATCAAGTGAACTTCTGTTTCCTGAGTACATGGATCATAAAAACCAGAAAAGGCATTATTTGTTCTGGCTTGTATATACTGTAGTAGGGACAGTTCTGGTTTTGTTTTTTCTTCTAACGTCCATGCAGGCAATGGTTAAAATCGCAACAATACTGGCCTTTGTTGCCGGGCCAGTACTGGCGGCTTTAAATACAATGGCTATGTTTGATAAAAGCATTCCAGAATCTGCTCGCCCAGGCCGAACCCTATTTATCTGGTGCTGGCTGAGTATTGCTATCATGGTAGTTTTTTCGGTCACTTATTTACTACTGTGAAGTACCCGCTAGGTGTGAAAAAGTGAAATTAGCTAAAAGGTGCCTCTATTAATTCAATATCGCATTAAACGCTGCTTGGTTTCCGTAATCGTAATGGGTTTATAGGCAAATAAAGCATTAAGATGATGCAAAAAAGCATGACTCCCATCATTTTTCCATAGTTGCGTCAGGTCATCATGGATATGCTTGAAAGTATCAATGCTCGACCTGTCTTCTTCGACGTTTAAATTTACCGACAAAGTAATCATCTTCAGCCACATTTCACTCACACCCATAATATAATAGGGCCAGGATTTTTGAATAATCTCATTCCAATGTTTATCACTAGTATCTTCTATATTAGGTCTGGTTACTTTTGACCAATCTTCTGTGATATATTTTTCAACCTCCCCTTCCCCCATTAGTTCAGATAAGATTTCACTAGCAGAAAGCTCCTGATAAATTGTTGCAGCAAGATCGGAGTTAGCATAAAAAATAAAACTAAAAAGGTGCCCTCCTTTTCGTCCAGCTCGACGATGAAATCGCCAGAGATCAATTTGGTTACGGTGCTGAAGCAAGACAGGTCTTACCACTTGGTGTGCCAAAAGCGCATCAATGTGCCATTGAGGTTCCTCATCCTCGGGCCAAAAAATCTGAAATCGAGCATACCACCAACTTTTACCTGAATGTTCAACTGTTAGTTCCGTTTGAGGCAAGTCTATGTTTTGCTGCGATAAACTGGAACATCCCACTAATATCGAGTTTAAAATAATTACACTAATTAGTCGTTTTAATACAATCATAAGTTACTACTGGTCTTTGAGTTTCTTCTAAGAATAGATGATATTCCAGACTTCTTTGATAAAAATCTCAATATTGCGCAAAGGATTTCGGGATTCTTAACCAAGCTATAAAATCTACGTTCTTGACCTCGCAAAGTATAACAATGCTGTCTGATTCAAGTATAATTAGCAGGCTAACCCAACCAAAAATTAATCAAGAACACTACAATCAGGGGAAACTATTTTGACACAGGTGCAGGACATTACCAGTCCGATGACTCCATTGGAAAGGAGAGCAACATTTTCTCTGGCCTCAATCTATGCCTTACGAATGCTGGGACTATTTATGATCCTCCCGGTTTTATCCTTGTTTGCAGAACAACTAGAGGGCTCAACACCTTTATTGATCGGTTTAGCCATCAGCATATATGGTTTAACCCAGGCAATTTTGCAAATCCCCTTTGGCCTTCTTTCTGATCGTTTCGGTCGAAAAAAAATCATCATTATCGGATTAATCTTATTTGCATCTGGTAGCATCGTTGCTGCTGTTTCGAATACCATTTATGGCGTTTTATTTGGCAGAGCATTACAAGGTAGTGGCGCAATTGCTGCCGCTATCATGGCGCTAGTTGCAGATTTAACCCAGGAAGCCCACAGAACCAAAGCCATGGCGACTATTGGCATTAGTATTGGAGTTTCTTTCGCCATTGCAATTACACTTGGCCCTATCGTTGCAGGTTATGTTGGTATCCAGGGAATCTTCTGGTTAACTGCAGGTCTAGCTACTCTAGCCATCCTGGTTGTTGCGTTTGTTGTACCCAACCCCCAACATAGTAAAATCCATCCTGATGCTGAATTAATCCCCTCCCATTTTGGTGAAGTTTTAAGAGATGTTGATTTGCTGAGACTGGATTATGGGATTTTTATTCTACATTTAATTCTGACTGCCAGCTTTGTTATTGTTCCGCTACTGATCAGAGATGCTG
>JAUXDP010000312.1 GCA_030618325.1 Methylococcaceae bacterium
GGTTTACCGGGTGCTTTTCTGCGTCGCGCATTTTATTCTCGAACCCTGGATGAATGTTCTCAGCATTGTCACATTGGCTTTGGCTCAATTTTTTCACACCGGTCTACTACTGTAGAAAAGCATGTCTACATTGGCAGTTATGCAATCATTGGTTCGGCCCACTTAGGAGAGCACTGCCTTATTGGTAGCCGTGTGAGTATATTAAGCGGCAAGGAACTGCACGTTCTAGGTGATGATGGCATGTGGACCCCCTATTCAGCAGAGCGATTAAGTCAGGTTAAACTGGCAAGAAATGTCTGGATTGGCGAGGGCGCGATAATTGCTGCCGATGTCGGAGAAGGAAGCATGGTTGGTGCCGGTTCTGTCATAACTACAAATGTAAAACCTCATATTATAGTTACCGGAAATCCTGCTCGTTTTGTTAAAAACCTTGAAAATAATGAGTAATTTTCCTGCATAATTTTAAGGTAACTTAAAAATCAGGCTTCAGCTTAACCATGTCAAAATCGGAACTAAAATCCATATCCCAAACAGTTTTACTATTAATTTAATGGCACTGATTAATAACCCCATAATAACTATATAAACTTGAAAATACATGCAAGCTCTAATTAATTCCACATCGAATAATCATCACCCAATTATTCACATGTGTTTTCATAGCTCCAGTCTGATAAGTAGTACTGCAAGGTTTATGCTTGGAGTAAACACACATAATGTTATCGATCACACTCAGAAAAAACAAATATTAGACTTTGCACGATATCTGAAGCGGCTTCTATTCTTAAACAAAGAGAAAATAACTCCAAACACTAATCATGCTAATTAGACTGGCTTCAGATAGTGATGAAGAGAAATGGAATAGTTTTGCTTCACGACATCCACAAGTATCGCCTTATCACCATTTTGGGTGGAAAAAAACGGTTGAAAAAGCGTACGGCCATCAATGCTATTACCTGATAGCCGAGAATACTAATAAGGAAATAACCGGAATTTTACCGGCTGTTTCCATCGCCCCCCCTTTTGTTTCAGGTAAATTATGTGCTTTACCTTTTTGTGACTTAGGCGCGAGCCTGGCTGTTGATGAATCGATAGAAAAGCAGCTTATCGAAAAGGCCAAAGACATTGCAGTACAGCATAAACTGCCTATTTTTGAATACAGAGCGAGTCAAAACTACCCCACTACTGAAGACATTATTGAACCTTTATCAAAAGCACATAAAGTCCGTATGCTGCTGGAATTGCCTGAATCATCTGAAGTGCTTCTTGCCAGCTTCAAAACAAAGCTCCGAAGCCAGATAAAGAAAGCGGTTAAAAATGGGCTCACTGTTGAACTAGGACGAAGTGATCAATTCATTGATGAATTTTATGATGTATTCTCTTTCAATATGAAAGCCTTGGGATCACCAACTCATAGTAAAAACTGGTTTAGTGAAATAAAAAATAATTATAACAAGGATATGATTATTTCCATCATAAAATACGAAGGACACCCCATAGCTGCAGGTATCGTCCTGTTCAAAGCCTCGGTGGCAACGATTCCCTGGGCATCGACCAAACGTGAATTCAACAGACTATCTCCTAATATGCTGCTTTATTGGTCGTTACTAAAATATTCGACTGATAACGAGTACAAAACCTTTGACTTTGGCAGGTCATCCTACGGAGAAGGGACGTTTAAGTTCAAGCAACAATGGGGAGCCAAACCAGTTCCTTTAAAGTGGAAAATATTTCAAAATGGAAAACAACAGGATCCCTCTCAAACGAATACAAACACATCTAAAAAGAGCCCGCTCCGACCTTTAATAGAAGCTGCCTGGAGAAAACTCCCTCTGGCTCTAACGTTAGTAATCGGACCAAAAATCAGAAAATACATCTCACTATAAATGATTTCAAACCAAAGGCAGATCAAAAAAATGAATATATCGACATATTTAACATTTGGGTATCCACGATCGGGCACTACATGGTTTACAAATTTATTTGATTTTCACCCTGACATTGTATCCGGCATAGAAAAACATACGTTTGATATCTTTGATATCTTTGATAATCTATTAAAGTTTTCCAACCACTAACCTGAAGTAATTACAAAAATGTGCGGCATAGCAGGGTTCACTCGATTTAATCACCAATTTGGCAACAAACAAACTCTGGAAGAAATGGGTAATGCTATTTCACACAGAGGCCCCGATGCCAGTGGTGTTTATC
Organism: Methylococcaceae bacterium; assembly: GCA_030618325.1. Classification (GTDB taxonomy): domain Bacteria; phylum Pseudomonadota; class Gammaproteobacteria; order Methylococcales; family Methylomonadaceae; genus JALSJK01. Next base: position 2,212 of record JAUXDP010000312.1, read on the forward strand.
TAAAAGACAAAATAGGACTTTGTCACCGCAGACTAAGTATAATTGATCTGTCTGAAGCGGGAAACCAACCCATGGTCTCTCACGATGGTCGCTATATCATTGTTTTCAATGGTGAGATTTATAACTTCTTATCATTGCGTAAAGAACTCAAAAAACAAAATTACCCGTTTAAAACACACACCGACACGGAAGTTTTACTCGCTCTCTATGAGCTAATGGGTAAAGATGTTCTCAACAAAATAAATGGCATGTTTGCCTTTGCAATATGGGATACAAAAAAACAGGTTTTGTTTATCGCAAGAGACCGAATCGGAAAAAAGCCTCTCTACTATTATAAACA
>JAUXDP010000055.1 GCA_030618325.1 Methylococcaceae bacterium
TATAAACTAGCTTTATAGCAGGCTCATGTTATGATTTTGATTTATCTTCATCTTAGAAAAAACAGATAAACTCGCACCCAACGCAGCACATTGGTTTCACTCTATCTTAGAGCACCATAAAATCGATAGCCTGTGAAAAGTCCCTTTTAGAAACTAACCTCTAGACCCATGCTTATTATTATTTCACCCGCAAAAACACTGGATTTTGACACGCCCCCTATCACATCAGAATTTAGTCAGGCTGACTATCTTGACCAATCAGCCTTGTTGATTGAGCAACTCAGCCAATATTCAGCCAATGATATTGCTTCTCTAATGAAGCTTAGTGATAAATTGGCAGAGTTGAATCTGGCTCGTTATCAAGCATGGCAGACTCCATTTACTCTCACTAATGCCAAACAATCTGTTTTAGCGTTCAAAGGCGATGTCTATACCGGACTTGATGCAGATAGCCTGGATGAGCAGGGATTAGAGTTTGCTCAACGGCATTTACGGATATTGTCAGGGCTTTACGGCATACTTAAACCACTGGATTTAATACAGGCCTATCGCCTGGAAATGGGAACCAAAATTGAAAACATCCGAGGCAAAGACTTATATCAATTCTGGGGCAGTCAGCTAAGAGAAACTATCGAAGCTGAACCTGCATTTGCTGACGATACGCTTATCAATCTGGCGTCCAACGAATACTTCAAAGCACTAAAAGAAAAAAAACTTAAGGCCAGAATTATTACCCCTATTTTCAAGGATTGGAAAAATGGCCAATACAAAATAATAAGCTTTTACGCTAAAAAAGCCCGTGGCCTGATGAGCCGTTATATTATTGACCATAAAATTAATGATCCGGAACAAATAAAATCATTTGATAGTGCGAGGTATCGTTATCATGCCGACATGTCAAAAGGAAATGACTGGGTATTCATTCGTGAACAAAGCTGAAACGCCTTTCTTTGCGATCTATGCCCCAACAATACACTTTAATTACTCACCGACTAGCATTAATACAAGCTTCACTTTAAAATAGGCAGTCAAACTTAATTTTTATACTCAGAACTCTTGTTTACCGTATCAATTTTATATCCACAGGCAACCAAGCTCGGTATGCTCCGAAACAATAAAAGATGCTAATCAAGTCTGGCTTGCTTATTTTCACCCCGACGAATTTCTAATGACAGATTACAAATTAACTCACCTCAAACAACTGGAAGCTGAAAGTATTCACATTATGCGTGAAGTTGCAGCTGAATTTGATCGCCCCGTGATGCTGTATTCCGTTGGTAAAGACTCAGCTGTCATGCTACATCTGGCAATGAAAGCTTTTTACCCAGGCAAACCTCCTTTTCCACTTATGCATGTCGATACCACCTGGAAATTCAAGGAAATGATCGAGTTTAGAGACAAATTGATCAATGATCTGGGTCTTGATCTGATTGTCCATATCAATAAAGAAGGGGTGGAGCAAGGTATTGGTCCTTTTACGCACGGTAGTAAAAAACATACGGATGTAATGAAAACGGATGGCCTGAAACAGGCATTAAACAAACACCAGTTTGATGCCGCTTTTGGAGGAGCGCGCAGGGATGAAGAAAAATCCCGAGCCAAAGAGCGAGTCTATTCTTTTCGAGACAAAAACCACCGCTGGGATCCCAAAAATCAACGCCCTGAGTTATGGAACATCTACAACGGCAAAATTGATAAAGGTGAAAGCATACGGGTTTTTCCCTTATCAAATTGGACAGAATTGGATATCTGGCAATATATCCATCTGGAGAGCATCCCTATTGTGCCATTATATTTTGCCAAACAACGACCTGTTGTTAACAAGGATGGCATGTTGATTATGGTTGATGATGAGCGTATGCCAATTGAACCAGAAGACAAGATTGAAATGAAAATGGTTCGTTTCCGCACCTTGGGATGCTATCCATTGACTGGCGCAGTCGAATCCACAGCAACCACATTACCGGAAATTATTCAGGAAATGTTACTAACCACGACCTCTGAACGCCAAGGCCGATTGATTGACCATGATCAATCAGGGTCAATGGAGCAGAAAAAACGTGAAGGCTACTTCTAAAAACCTGTTTAAGATATGCAGCACTACTGCCCTTTACCATTGGGCGGCGCTGCAAATCCTCATTTACTCGTGACGATCTTGAACAGTTTCTAACATTCAATAATTTAATTTCCAGAGAAAAAATATGTCTCACCAATCAGAATTAATCAGTTCCGATATTGATGCCTACCTGGCTCAGCATGAACGCAAAGAATTATTACGTTTCTTAACCTGCGGGAATGTCGATGATGGCAAGAGCACTCTTATTGGCCGTTTGCTACATGACTCAAAAATGATTTATGAAGATCAATTGGCTGCTGTTAAAGCTGATAGTGTCAAATCAGGTACTACCGGTGCCGGGACTATTGATTTAGCGCTACTGGTTGATGGTTTGCAAGCAGAGCGTGAACAAGGTATCACCATTGATGTTGCTTACCGTTATTATTCCACCGCGACACGTAAATTTATTATTGCCGACACCCCAGGCCATGAACAATACACCAGAAATATGGCGACTGGAGCATCAACCTGCGATTTGGCAGTAATTCTGATTGATGCCCGATATGGCGTACAAACTCAAACCAAACGGCATAGTTTTATTGCCTCACTGTTGGGTATTAAACACGTTATTGTCGCCATTAACAAAATGGATCTGGTTGATTTTAGTGAAGAGACATACCTGAAAATAAAGCAAGATTACAGAAACTTTGTGGAAAAGTTAAACCTGGACGATATTCATTTTATACCGCTATCGGCTTTGCAAGGCGATAATGTCGTCAATAAAAGTAAGAAAATGCCCTGGTTCACAGGCGAGCCATTGATGGAAACATTGAATACCATTGAAATTGCCAGCGACCGAAATTTCAAAGATCCGCGTCTGCCAGTTCAATACGTAAACCGTCCAAACCTTGATTTTCGTGGTTTTTGCGGCACCGTCGCTTCAGGAATTTTTCATAAAGGCGATACCATTACCGTACTTCCATCTGGAAAGAGTAGCAAAATAAAATCTATCGTCACCTACGATGGCGAACTTGAAAAAGCATACCCCCCAATGGCTATCACATTAACCTTGGAGGATGAAATTGATGCCAGCCGTGGCGATATCATTGTCAGCAAAACCCAGCCATTAGTAGCCGATACATTCCAGGCAACTATCGTCTGGATGACTGAACAAGCTATGACACCGGGTCGACAATACATCATAAAGCTAGCTACACGTAACGTATCAGGCTCCATCGCTAAAATCAATTATCGTATTGATGTTAATACACTTGAACATTTTCCAGCCAGTGAACTGCAACTTAATGAAATTGGCACATGCACAGTATCAGTCAATGCCCCGGTTGTTTTTGACCCTTACCGAAATAGCAAAGGTACAGGTTCATTTATTATTATTGATAGGTTGACCAATGTAACCGTTGGAGCTGGTATGATTTCAGGGGCTAGCGATGAAACCGATTTTACCAGGGTTTCAGCAGAAGAAAGAAGTGCCCGATTTAGCCAGAAAGCTGTAGCAATAGGCTTAACGGGTCCCGATTGTGAAAATATAGCCTATCAACTGGAAAGAAAATTATTTGATACCGGACATGCGGCGACTATCCTTGAAAATCAGAGTGAGGACATTGAACACTATATCGAAATCATCACACATACCGGTTTGATTTGCCTATGCCCAAATGATATTAATAAAAAATGTGAATTACAATTTGACACTGAAAACGACTCAGTTGAACAAATATTTTCAATCCTAAAAAAACAGCAATATATCTTTTAGGCTGAATAGATTTTCGTGAGGGGCTTGGGGGGGGACGCAGTAATAGTCATTTATTCCTTAGAGTTACAACTGAAATGACAAACATCATCACCTTTAACCATACACTCCAGATGTTCAATTTCACCATCCATTAGTGTTCCCATTAGCGCCAGATCAAACTCACAAATCTCAGCATGTTTTTGTGCAAGATCATGGTATACACAGTTGCGCGCCTGTAAATGCAATTGCTTATTACCCCTTACTGGTAAAGCCTCAGCTTTATAGCCAAGCCCTTGCATAACAGTTACTAGTTCCTCGAGGCGCTGTTGTTTGGATTTCCCTGCAAAGTTTTGTAATAGCCCTTGAGCAACATCTTTCCCTAGCTGACTCATGAATTCTCTAAAAGCATCAGGGCCCATTTGTTCTTTTAGTCGATTTAAAATAATTTCTGAGAACCAGGCATACTGCTTAGGAAAATGATTTATCCCTTTTTCAGTTATCACATAACAACGAACCGGACGTCCAGCTGTTTTATCCAAAGAACCTTCTTGAACGCAGCCTTCCCGTTGTAAACCTGAAAAATGCTGCAAGACAGCTGTTCGAGAAATATCTAATGCATGCGCAATGGCATCAATAGTCAGTCCTGAACGCTTCTTCAACAATAATTCAAGAATTTGTAATTGTCTGGGTGTGACGTTACACGTCATAAAAAGTCTCTTAAAAAGATTTCAAACTAACATCTTAAATGAAAGTATAGAAAATGAAAGGTAATTTTTTCACATATTTTATAACATTTATATTGCAAAAGATTCTTTACTCCCTTAAAATGATTTTGGCTAAAAAAAGCTAGGACCATTTTCATTAAACAAACTTTAGGAGAGAAAACAATGAGCGATTCATTATTTGATAAATTAGGCGGCGAAGCGGCAGTTGATGCTGCGGTGGATATTTTTTATCGTAAAGTTCTGACAGATAGTACTATCAACCGTTTTTTTGATGGTGTCGATATGGAAAAACAGGCTGCAAAACAAAAAAACTTTTTGACCATGGCATTTGGCGGACCCAATAACTATACCGGTGAAGACATGCGTAAAGGCCATGCCCATCTAGTTAAACAAGGCCTCAGCGATTCACACTTTGATGCCGTAGCAGGCCATTTAAAATCAACATTGGAAGAATTAAATGTCGCAGATAATCTTATTAACGAAGTACTAGCCATAGCGGAAAGTACCCGGGAAGATGTTTTAGGTCGTTAAAAATACTGAAATTGTCATGTCTACAATCACTTTTAAAACTCATCAATTAACTTGTCATCCTGATGAAACTCTCTTGGATGCAATGCTACGAAAAAATATTGATGTACCTTATAACTGTAAAAGTGGGTCTTGTCACACCTGTTTGATGCGCAGTTCTGATCAAACCCCGCCAGTAAAAGCTCAGGAAGGTCTCAAGCCGACACAGAAACAGCAGAATTACTTTCTCGCCTGCTTATGTAAACCTGATCAAGACATGACAATTACCCTGCCTGATGCAGCAGATAAATTCATAACTTATGGAAAAGTTATTTCCAAACATCCGTTGAGTAAAGATATTATTGAATTAAAACTGGAATGCAACAATCCATTAAGTTTCAAAGCGGGGCAGTTTGTCAATCTAATGAAACCGGACGGAGTTTACCGTAGCTATTCGATTGCCAATACCCCGAATAAAAACAATATCATTGAGTTTCATATTCGCATTTTACCGGGCGGTCAATTTAGTGAATGGATATACAATGATTTAGCTATTGGAGACCAAATCCCCATAACAGATGCTAAAGGCAATTGTTTTTATATACCGGAACGGCAAGAGCAGGGATTATTACTAATTGGTACCGGCAGTGGCCTTGCACCATTAGCTGGAATTTTAATGGATGCGCTGGAACAAAAACATACAGGCCCCATTCATTTATTACATGGTAGCAAAAACAAGGAAGGGCTCTACCGTTTCAACGAAATGAAAAGCTTGGCAGAACAGCAACAAAATTTTCACTATACAGCATGTATCTCCGGCGACACAACCCCAGAAACCTATACACGAGGTAGAGCTAATGAGGTTGCTTTAAAAAAAATCACCGATCTCAAAGGATGGCGAGTGTATCTATGTGGTCATCCTGATATGGTCGAACAAACAAAAAAGCAAGCTTTTTTGCAAGGAGCTGCAATGCAGGATATTTATGCTGATGCTTTTTTCCTTACCCCAAGGTCATAATTTTTTATTCGCTAATTCGAATTTGGAGTATACAACTGCTTTAGAGAAACAAGGCTCTTGCCATTTCATGGCTGGCTTCGTATTTTTGGCCAAGTTGCTGGTAAACTTTTTCTTGCATGGCTTGGCTTATACCTAATGTCTCCAAGCGGTAGTTTTCAGGTGGTTCTTTATCCCCCAGATGCAAAGCAGCTACCATTCTGGCAGCTGCCCTTACTAATAAAGTCATCTCCCAATATTCTTGCTGATATTCTGTGTCTAAATGTTGCTCAATCGCTGTTACCAATACTTTAGGTAAGCCCCACTCACAGGCAATCCAGCCTCCAACAGTAGAATAGTCACTGTAAGTATATTTAATCAGAGCTTCACTTACTGAAACTTGCGGATGACTTGCAACAAATGCAAATACCTTTGTTGTCTCTTCCGGCATTTGATCAGCAAACCATAACAGCCCAAAATGATGTAATATACCCGCTGTTTGCGCAGTCCATTTTCCTTCATCCAGCAATAAACCAGACTTAGCTTTTGTAGCAAGAAGCCCCGCCCCTTCTGAAACCAAAAGACCAGTACTCCAAAAACGCTCTATGTCAAAACCAGGACATCGGCCGGGATTAAATGGGTAAGAAATCGCCAAAGCAATACTTGTACTGCGTACCACAGCTATACCCAAACGGGCACAGGCCGTTTCCAAGTTAGTAATTGGCACTACGGCAGCTGCCCAGGCCGAATTAGCTAAAGCAATCAAGCGAGCAACTATGTTGGAATGATTGTTTATCACCTCGGCCAATTGTGGGTAAGACAAATTATCATCTGCCAGTACTTTTAATAACTGCTCAATACCAATCGGCAAGGTTGGAAGCCGTGGCTGCCGTAGAACTTTATGCTTATGACCTTGTGGTTTCGTTTCCATAGCACCCCTATTCAGACTCGCTCTCTGACCATTTCCTGATGGATTATCCTAGCAATAAATGGTTATCTGTGAAGTAGGACTAACAAAGCATTTCAAACGAGTGGAACAATGCAGATAGACCTTTTATTATTGGTGAACCCATCAAAATAATGTTACTTGAGAGCCAAGAAACACCTAAACCTTTTAGGTGGTTTCACTAGCTCTCGAAGAAAAATCAGTGTTAAATAACTTAGGTATCTCTTCTAATGGGACAGGGGGACTAAAATAATTACCCTGTGCCACTTGACAACCAAGCCCATCCATAACTAATGCTTGCTTATCAGTTTCAACACCTTCCGCTACAAGAGTATAGTCCAAAGCATTGGCCAAACCAAAAATCGTACCTAACAACAAAGAAGACTGGGAGTTGATAACAACGTCCTGGACAAAAACACTATCTACTTTTAAACAATCAGCGGGCAACTCTTTTAGGGAAGAGAGAGAGGAAAATCCAGTGCCAAAATTATCAATCGCAATTCTTACACCTAGTGCTTTAAGCTTTTCAAAAATCTCCATATTACGTTCGACTTGTATGACACGTTCTGTTACTTCAAGCTCAAGAAGTTCCGGAAGTAGACCGGATTCCTTAAGTGCACTGCTTACCATTTCAGGAAACCTTGTCATTTCGAAAACACAGGCGGATATATTTACCGCAACTTTTGGGATTAGAATTCCTGAGCGGTTTAATTCAGCTATTTGCTGACAAGCTTTATGTAGGACCCACTCATCAACCTTGTCAATTAAACTAAGACTGTCAGCTATGGAAATAAATTCTCCTGGAAGAACAATACCTCCATCTGGGTGTTGCCAGCGGATCAGTGCTTCAAAGCCGACTATCTGGCGATCTTGTAAAGAAATTTGTGGCTGATAATGTAATAGAAACTGTTCCTGTTCCAAAGCGGCTTGTAACAGCTGCTCATCTCTCAGACGTTTTTTTGCCATGCTGGTCATTTCAGGAGAATAAAAAGCATAGCGCTGCTTTCCTGCCTTTTTTGCCGCGTACATAGCAGCATCCGCTGCTTTCATGAGATCATGCTCATTTTCACCATCCTTTGGGAAAATGGCGATACCAATACTCACTCTAGGTTTAATCTGATTGGACTCGATACTCAATGGTAAATTAATATCTTCCAAGCACCGATCTGCTACTTCAGCGGCATTGTAGTCATCCGAAATATTGCCGGCAATTATACAAAACTCATCCCCTCCCAGACGTGCAGCAAAATCGATATCACGTACAACATTTTTCAAACGTACGGCAATAGATTTTAAGAATTGATCCCCGACATTATGTCCAAAACTATCGTTGACATCTTTAAAGCCATCCAGATCTAAAAATAAAAAGGCAAATTGTTCACCACGTCGTTTTGCATTTTTTATAGTTTCTTCAATCCTAACCTGATAGTAGGCGCGGCTTGCCAAGCCAGTTAGATTATCAAAATATGCCAAGCGATGAATTTTCTTCGCATTCTCTTTTTGTTGGGTAATATCCTGAACAGTACCCCTAACCATTACCCCGGCATTATCATTAATCCACTCCATTTCCTGATGTACTTCGATGGGAGACGAATCGGCAACCAGCAAGCGGTATTCAATCATTTTATTAGTTTCGTCGTTAACGGTTGCCTGAATTGAATCCTTCACGTAGCTCCGATCTTGTGAATGAACTAACTTTAAATAACCTTGCAGTGTCCCATCAAAATCTTTCAAATCAATTTTACATAGTGCTGCCAGATGGGACGAAATAGTAAATTTATTCAGCTCCACATTCCAATTCCAATAACCTAAACGAGCAATTCTCTGGGCTGCATCCAATTGCTGTTTACTATTTTTTAGTTCAGCTGTGTTCTGGCCCAAACGGAAAATAAATTTTAGTCGATGAATAAGTACCGCATAATTAAGTGGTTTAATAATAAAGTCTGAGGCTCCCACCTCAAAAGCCCGATTCACAGACTGTAGATCATCTCTTCCGGTAACCATAATGATCGGAACATCCGCCATTGGCGGGTAAGCCCTTAGTTTTCTGCATGTTTCAAAGCCATCAATGCCATCCATCACTGCATCAAGTAACAATAGATCAGGCAGCTGTTTTTTTACTTTTTTTATTGCTTCCATACCGCTTTCTGCCTCATCAACTATAAATGCTGCGGATCGCAATGCTTCATTAGCCACCAAACGGAAGCTAGGGTCGTCGTCAACGATTAGGATACGGTTTTGTTTGATTTGAAGAAGCCTATCGTAAGATTTAGGCCGAACTTTCTCCATGGGTGCTAGCTGCTTCAAAGCAGTGATAACATTTTCCATACCATCTCTAGCAACACCCAGCATTCTATCTACACCTTTTACTATCCCTTCATGGCCAAGTACTTCCAAAGATTCACAAGTACTAGCCAGATCTTTCGCACCAACAATGGCACTAGCAGACTTCAAGCGGTGAGCAATTTTACCAAGTTCATCAACATTGCCTGCATCAAGAGCTTGTTGCATTGCTGCAATTTCCTTTGGCGCACTATCAATGTAAAGTGCAATAGTTTTGTTTAATAAATTTTCACCACTGCTCGTATGTAAGGCGCGTAGCTGATCCAAAGCATCATGACTTAAAACTGGATGATCTTTCATCAGCTGTGGAGCAGGAAGCGCTTGAGTATTAATTTCAACAGACTCTTCAATTATTTTATGAGGTAAGCATTTTTCCAGTATTTGTTGCAACTGCTCCCTGGTATATGGCTTGGTCAGATAGTAATTCATGCCTGCTTCAATACATTGATCACGAATAGTTTTCTGTGCATCAGCGGTTATCGCAATTATTGGAATACGAGTCTGTCTGGGCTTTAAGGATTCCCGCTCACGTATTTTCTTAGTCGCTTGCATACCATCCATTTCTGGCATGTGGCAATCCATTAGAATTAAATCATACTGCCCTCGTGCTACTGCTTCAATGGCCTCAAGCCCAGTCTCAACAATGTGAACCTCGCAACCCGTTTCTTCCAGCATGCTTCGAGCTACTTCTTGATTGATTACATTATCTTCTGCCAATAGAATTTTTGCGTCAATCTGCTTTTCCTGATGAACAGGCAAATATTGAGATTCTAGCGGCTCTTCTAGTGGCACGCCCATCGATCTGAGTAAGCAATTTAATAGTGGCCTTTGGAATACGGGCTTGTTCAAATAATAACTGATACCAAGATTGCTGTATTGATCGGCCTCGGCACTAAAGGTATCCGAACTTAACATGATTAAAAATAAATGCTGAATCACCGGCTCATTCCGGATAGTTGAAGCCAGTTCCATACCATCATTATCAGGCATCTGACTATCCAACAGTGCTATACGGTAGGGTTCGTTTTGACTGGAAGCATCCTTTAATTCCGCAAGTGCGCGCGCACTATTAGCAACACCAGTACAACGCGCACCCCAACCCTTAAGTTGATCAATTATGAGTCCCCTTTGCGTTGTATTATCATCAACAACCAATATTTTGATACCGTTCAAAACCTTGGTATCGGAATTTAAAGTTTTTGTAGCCTCTCTTGTCTCCAGGGTAAGGGTAAAATAAAAGCAGGTACCTTTCCCTGATATACTCTCTAGATATATCTCTGACCCCATTAGCTGCACTAATTGCCTGGAAATAGGTAATCCCAGACCTGCCCCACCAAAACGGCGAGTTATCGAATTATCCGTTTGGGTAAAACTATCAAAAACATGCTCTTGTTGGTCTAATTCAATCCCCGCACCAGTATCCAGAATTGCAAATTCGATATTGTATTCCCCCTTCTCTGGTGAAGAGTCACTTAGCTTTACTTGCAATTGCACCTCACCACTCGAGGTAAACTTAATAGCGTTACCAATTAAATTGATTAAAACTTGCCGAATCCTTTCCGAGTCACCATAAACTATGCAATTAAGATCTGGGGGGAGGTTAAGAATTAATTCCAGACCCTTCCGATGAGCTTGATTCGCCAGAGCCTCCAAGGTCTCTTCCAATAATTGCCTTAAATCAAAATCAGTCATGACCAATTGAAGCTTTCCAGCTTCAATTTTAGAAAAGTCCAAGATATTATTAATAATACCCATCAATGAGTTGGCAGACCGGAGAATCGTGTTCGCCAACCGTGCTTGACGATCTTCCAGCTTGGAATGTATTAATAATTCGGTCATGCCCAGAACACCATTCATAGGCGTACGAATTTCATGACTAATCATCGCTAAAAAATCACTCTTGGTATGACTTGCTTTTTCTGCAAACTCCTTTGCCTGCAAAGCCCCTGTAGTGATTTTTTCAAGTTCTTTATTTTTTTCCGACAGCTCTGTTGTCCTCGCAACAACTTGTTTTTCCAACTTTGTACGATGTAAATCAAGCTCAGTGTCTCGTACTTGGATTTCGCCCAGCATATTATTGAATGCCTTAGTTAGCTGGCCAAACTCATCATTACCCGCCTTTTTTACTCGAATGGTATAGTCTTTTTCCCCGGCAACAGATTTCATAACCTGCATAAAAGCAAGCAAAGGCGCAGAAAAAACCTTTTGCAACCGAGAAGACATCCACAAAATCACGAAAAAGGTCAATATTAAAATGGCAATAACAACCTGATAAAAAGCATACAACTCTTTTTCAAATTGGGATAAATCATTAACCAAATGAATAGTTCCCACCGTTTTTTCGTTAAGAAAAACAGGTTTGATCATATGTAATAACCCCTGATCATCATACTCCAGATAACCTGTGGAGATAGCTGGGGCAAAAAAATGATCAACAAGAAAATTTTTCAGTTTCAAAAACCATGGACCCCCTTCATTGAATTTTCTAGCAAGAGAATTCTTTTTATACGCCCTGGAAAGTTTGAGATCCATTTTACTCCATGGTGAATACGTATTTTTGGAAATATTAAATTGCGCAAAAATCTGATCATCAAGATCATATAAAAATGCCGCTACAATTTCAGGCTTGGTATTTAATACAGTTAGTGTTTGTTCTGCAGCTCTATTATCTAAAAAAGCAAGCGCTGGAGAACTATTCCAGCCCACTACGTACGCTAATGAGGAAAGCTCTTGTTCTACCGCTTTTTTTTTGCTTTGAACCTCAAACAATACAAATGCTGAAGTCATTAAAAATATGGCGGAAATTGCCGTAACCGCTAATATCAAAATTAGCTTGGTCCGAATGGAAATATTATTTAACTTCATATAACATATTTGTCAGCATATCCAAAAACCGCAGGATGATTTGTATTCTATGCTATTGTCTAAAAAACTATAACTCTCCGCATTTGAATTTTTAGTATTCAGGTGCATCATTTTTTATGGAGGGCAAGACGAAAAAACGCCGCTGCAGTACACTATAGCAAGGTTTTTCAAAGTAGCCATCCGCAAAAAAGGGTGTGCCTGGGTGCTGAAAAATCATGTGCGGAAAATATCTATCCAGATTGCCACTGCTTGGTTTCAGAAGAACGATAGTTGTGAGGTTTACGAGTGTATAAATAAGTATAAGTATGTTCAATACCATAATAAAGTCCACCAAGGTAGGCGAGCAGAGAATAACCAACCTACCTTTTTATTGGCTCTAAAAGCGCATCAATATTGATATGGTCACAAAACCCCTGAAACTCCTCTCTTAAATTGAGAATTCTGACTTCTGGAGGAATTAGAAGGATGAAGCGAAAGGCAACCATGTCTGATTGGGTATAGAGGTCTTGATATTGACTGCTGGTAATTTCTTCAATAGTGATATGGTGTCCGGTAATAAAAGTAATCATGGTTAACAGAGCTTTCTGCCGTTCCAGTGCGACAATATCTAAAGAATACGCTGTATACTGATCCTTGTTGGCATACTTCCCTGGCCTTAATTGATGAATTTTGATCTCTAATTTTTTTTCCAGACTTTCCAGAATGCTTTCCAGCTTGGCAATTTGATTCCATTCACCATTAACCAATAAATATGCAGCAGTACAGGCCAGCAACCGATTTACTCTCAGCTCTACCACTGAACAATTGCAATCGTCAACAGCAGACAATAGACGACCGATGAAGTTACTCTGAGTGTACCCTAAAACCGTAATTGTTAGTTGCATGATAGATACTTCACTTTAACTTAAAAACATCAGTTGACCACCACTTATCATAATAAGATATTGATTATTATACGCAATTACGGTTCGCATACTTTATTTATTGGATAAACCGATCCCGCCACATGTTTTGTATAAAACTAGGTCACAAAATCCATAAGAATAGCTTTCAACAAGGGCTTTGGTTATTATCTTCCTGCTATTTTTTGTCTTTCACGTCCTGGTTTCCCTCAAAATCTGGACTCGGTCAATTAATTTAAGTTTAAGATTGGTAAAGTTTATCATTAATTTAAAAGGAATATTATGGTAAATTATGTTTGCTTAATTTTTCCTAGAAAAATCAGTCGAACACATAATTATTATGCAAGATATTGGTTTTACAGTGCTTTAAAAAAAAACATTAGCTTCTACCCATTGTTAAGAAACATTTTTTTTGAGAATAATGCTAAAACAAGTGCTTGCACGAAAACCCGAGAGCGACTGATTTTTCTAAGTTTACCGAAATAAGATAAGAGCATCACGTACTCTATCAGAAATAAACCACATATTTATTTACTTAAGAGAGCCCGATTAAGATCGTTACGAACCACCGGTAGTTACGAAAACAAAACTGGTCTGCTGTATTTCTTAAACAGGCTTTAATAAAAGACGGGAATAACCATGGCAGATAAACAAACCCCTATAATAGATGAGTCAAATATTCTCGACAGGGAGTCCA
>JAUXDP010000109.1 GCA_030618325.1 Methylococcaceae bacterium
TCCGTCCTTGCTCAGTTCCTGTTGTTTTATTTGTTTAAGTTGTTCCAGCAACGCTTGTTCCTGTATAGCTGGCCAATCTTGTTCGGTAAAAGAAGCGCCTTTGACTTCCAGTTTTAAGTTGGGTCTATCCATTAATGCCTTTGCCAGTTTATCCAATTTTTTTATTTCCTGTTCATCCAGACTCGCAACACCCGAAGCAAAGTTTACAGCACTAAAGTCAGTATCACTATCTGCCAGCGAACCAAGTGCTTGAAAGGGTGAAGCGACAATTTTAGTTAACAGGTTAACGAAGGCATCCCAAAGCAAGCCCCAAACACTAAATTCAGGATCATCAAGACTCCCAGTAACCGGTAGATCGATGATTATTACACCATTGGCATCTTTCAGTAAGGCAATGGCCAACCCCAAAGGTAACGACACGGCTTTCGGGCTATCAACCGATTCCCCTAATGTCAGTTGATCAATAACCAGCTTATTTTTAGCATCCAGTTTTCGGTTTGCTATCTTGTACTCCAGATCAATAGTTAATTTGCCTTTTTCTATTTTATGTCCTGCAAACTCGGCAGAATAAGGAGATGCAAGTGGCAATGGCATACCTTTAAAACTCATGGCAATATCGAGGTTGCTGAAATCTGGATTGTATTTTCCTTTGATTTCGACTGGGGCTAAATCAAAAGCCTTGCCTTTCAAAGCAACATTGGTTGTCGATTTTTTTGCCGATGAGATACCGGATACACCACCATTTAAATCATTTATTTTGGCAGCGAAAGGTAAAATTATTGAGTAATCAGCAAAGTCAGAAGATCCATTTCTAATTTTAAATTTATTGATTTTGTAATAAGGACTTGCTGATGCCTTTTTTGCTACTTTTTTAGTTTTTTGGTTTTTGGTTGGTGATTTCTGGGCAACAAAAATATCATTCAGATTGGTTGTTTGGTCTTTTTTAACCGTAACTCTTGCATAGGGCCTATCCAATAAAACATTGGCTACAGTAAATCGCACGGGTTCAAGATCAAATACAATATTCGACAGATTTAGATTTCGCCATTTAACAAAATCCTTATGCAACAGCTGATCTCGGGTATGCAAACTGGTAATACTGGAATTACCGGTATATTTCAGCTGTAAATTAGCATTTTTCGGCGAGGATACCGTTACATTACCGTCAGCATTAAATTTACCGCCAATAAAATCTAACTTGGCAAAAGGCTCAACGTAAGGTTGAAATGTTTTCAATCCAATATCATTGATTTTAAGTTCTGTTGTTGTCGAAAAAGGCTCAAGAACAGTCGAGCCTTTAAGCTGTAATTTTCCCTTTTTATTGACTCCAACATTTAATTGAAAAGGTAGTTTTGAGCCGGGTTTGATATTAAAATTATTGAGCGTGAAATCAATAGGATGTAGGCCGATGTGAACCGGCTTTTGAGTGGTTCGATCTTCAAATTGAAAATCGTAGTTTTTTATATTTATGGCATCAACCAGCACCTGCCATGGTTTTTCTGGGGCTGCAGGTTCCGCAGCCGGTTGTTTTGCTATGCTAGTTTTTTCTGTCTCCACCATCGCGAATAACGACTGGTAATTAATAACCCCATCAGGATTCAACCAGGCTAATAATTTGGCATCTTGGGTGGTTACCGAAGCGATATGTACACTTTGCTCTACCAAATTAAAATCTATACCCTGTACAGAGAATTTGGGCACATCAATGACAGCCTTTTCTTGGCCTTTCTCGGCAATTTTAAAATTATTGATGTCCAGAGAGGCGTCATTAACTTCTAAAATTAAATTATCATCGATAAAACTGAAGCTATAGTCCGCTTCGATGGTGTTCTCTCCCTGCTTAACGACAAATCCAACTTTATCTTGTATTAATAGTTTCCATAAACTGTGAGATTGAATATCAGCCAGGCGCAAATGTCCATTAGAGAATAGCGGGTTAACACTGAGTTCACCACTCCATTCAAGACGGCCGCCGGAACCTAAGTCCAGAGTGACATCCAGATTTGAATTTTCTTCGACTATGGTTGAAAAGCCATCCAATGATAAATTTATTGGATTCAATGGCTCTTTGACAGGCTCATCGAAGTGAGCGTCGCGCCATAATACATGCCCTTCGACTAGTCTAACTTTGTTAATTTTTAAAGGAAATATTTCACCTTCAGATTCCTCTTCAGGCTTTTCTTCTTTCTTGTCTTCCGACAAATCACTAAAATTAAAGCTACTATTTTTTCGCTTTTCTATTCTGACATAAGGGTTTGATAATCTTACTTCATCAAAAACTAGGGCTAAGTCAAATAGTGAGGAAACAGCCTCAGTATTTACATAAAACTCCTCAAAGGAAACAAAGTCTTGTTGCTGATCCTGCTCCTTCATGGCAAAACCCTGTAGGCTTAATTCCAAAGAGAAAGGATTGAAATTAATTTGCTTAATTGAAGCAGAACGCCCCGTTTGCTCCTGAATGATGTCAGGTAATTTGGCTTTTAAGACTGCTGGAATAATAAAAAAACCGACAATGGCATACAAAACTAGCAAACACGAAATAATTATCGCAGGTTTTTTCAAGCTATTTATTGACATTGGTTTACCCTTTTATATTTATTTTGTTCCAAGGAATCTATGAACAATTTACGATTCAAAGTAGCCTTCGATAACCGATAACCGATAACCGATAACCGAAAAGTATATCCCTAGCCCAATTTGCAGCCTTCCACATCATGTGCATTTAAAAATGCCTTTGCGCCCATGCGCTTACCCCCAGGAACCTGAACTTCCAACAACCGTAAAACACCTTCGCCTGTCGCCACATCTAAAGTTTTGCTACCGGCATCCAATACTTCACCAGGAGCCAAGTTTGAATCACTGTCCAATGGCTCTGCCTGCCAAACTCTTAAAACCTTACCCTTTAATTTGGTTTGCGCCACTGGCCAGGCATTTAATCCACGTACTTTTCTTGACAAGGCCTCAGCAGTACAAGACCAATCCAATTGTGCTTCAGTTTTAACAAGTTTTTCGGCGTAAGTTACTAACGCTTCATCTTGTTGCTCGGCAACCACGGTTCCCGCCTCTATTAATGGTAAGGTTTTGGCCAAGGCTAGGGCGCCTAATTCAGCCATCCGGTCATGTAACTGACTGGCTGTTTCATTTTTGCCAATTAGACATTTTTCTTTATGCAACATAGCGCCTGCATCCAGTTTACGCACCATTTCCATGATGGTTACACCTGTTTCCTGATCACCAGCCATCAAGGCTCTATGTATAGGTGCTGCGCCACGCCATCGTGGCAATAACGAACCATGAATATTAATGCAACCCAGTCTTGGAATATCCAATACCTCCTGACTCAATATCATGCCATAGGCCACAACCACCAGCAGATCCGCATCAAACTCAATCAATCGCTGAACCTCTTCTTGAGATTTTAACGTTTCTGGTTGAAAAACAGCGATATCTGCACTTAAAGCTAGTTCTTTCACGGGACCAGGCTTTAGTTTCTGCCCCCGTCCTGAAGGTCGATCCGGTTGAGTATAAACAGCACAAACATCATGGTCGGAAGCTATCAGCACCTTTAACGCTGGAACAGCAAAATCAGGGGTACCGGCAAAAATAATTTTCATCATTAGTTAATTTATACTTCGCGCAGTCACGGCTGCAGTTTTCTATCGGTTGGTTTTTGCCGATAGACTTCGTTGCTGAAATAGTTGCGTAGCCTACTATGCGCCCATTTCAGCGCCTTGCTATCGACAAAAATCAACTCGCTATAAAATCCGCATCCGTGACTGCGCGAGGTATAACCTTTAGCTTTCCTGCTCCAATTTATGTTTTTTCTCCATTTTCTTTTTGATACGATTTCTCTTTAACGACGATATATAATCTACAAACAACTTCCCCTCCAGATGATCTATCTCATGCTGTATACATACTGCAAGTAAATCATTAGCCTCCAGCTCGAAAGTTTTACCATCCCGGTCTAAAGCTTTAACCTTAATATGCTCAGCACGTTTAACTTTTTCAAAAAACCCCGGCACTGAAAGACATCCCTCTTCTGACTCTTCAACACCGTCTTTAGCAATAATCTCTGGGTTAATAAAACAAACCGGGGTATCTTTTTCCTCACTGATATCCATAACAATAACACGTTGCTGCACATTAACCTGCGTAGCTGCTAAACCCACGCCTCTGGCTTCGTACATAGTCTCAAACATATCATCGACCAACTTCTTGATATCGCGATTAATTTCAGCTACTGGAACCGCTTTTTTACGCAACCGTTGATCCGGAAATTCAAGAATATTCAGCAAACTCACACTTTCTCCCCTACAAAAATAATTTCATACTGGAATTCTATCCGATTTCAACTAGACTTTGAATTCAGATATATAAAATACCCAGGATTATCAATATGACTTTTCGAACATTTTTCGGACTTTTCCTTATTTTTTTTAGCAATATAATTTGGGCGGAGGAAATCAAACTAAAGCCATCTCACCCCAGCGAGTATACCGTAAAGCAAAGTGATACTTTATGGGATATCTCAGCAAAGTTCCTGCAAAACCCTTGGAATTGGTCTGAGGTATGGAACAAAAACGCCGACATTGAAAATCCAAATCTTATTTTTCCAGGCGATATTATTTCCCTGTCATTTATCAACGGAAAACCACAACTTGGGTTTGCAAAGCATAGAAACGGAAAATTATTGGCGCCTCGAGTACGGGATATAGACACTCAGGATGCAATTAGAATCATTCCAATTGAGGCGATAGCGCCTTTTTTATCTTCACCAAAAATAGTTAATCAACAAGAAATTGATTCCGCTCCTTATGTTGTTGACTTTGCTAAAGAACACCTTTTAGGTGGAGCGGGTGACCGGATTTATGTTCGCTCCATCAATACTCCCAAGAGCTTAAGCTATACGGTTTACCGTAAAGGCAAAGAATTTTTACATCCGGAAACCAAAGACCCGTTGGGATACGAAGCCAACTACATAGCTGATGCGGTTTTGCAGGACTCCGGAGATCCTGCAACTCTTAAAATAGTTAAATCTCGTGATGTTATCCGTAAAGGCGATAAACTGATGCCTACTGAAGATGGCCAGGTTGCTTTAAACTTTTTTCCAAGACCTCCTGAAACCCAAATTAAAGCTAGCATAATTAGTGTCCTGGATGGCGTTTCACAAATTGGGCAGCATAACATCGTAGTGATTGATAAGGGATCTGCTGATGGTGTGGAATCGGGTTATGTCATGAAAATCCTTCAACGTGGAAAAACCATCAAAGATGCCTACGCCAAACTGAAAAATGATGAGGTAACATTACCCAATGAAGAAGCTGCTATACTGATGACTTTTAGAGTTTTTGAACGCATCAGTTACGCACTGGTAATGAATGCAAAAGATGCAATTCATGTTTCAGATTATGTAGTAACCCCTTAAGCTAAACTAGGTAGCTCTGTTAAATAGATTGAGTTAGCAACGCGAAGTATAATTCTAATAAATTCAATTGTTTGCGGGATTACACACTGCTAACCTGCAAAGTGACTTTTTGCTAGAAACCGAAAAAGGACCTAGTGACAGATAAATCTACCACCTACACCCATAAATACTGGCTGGCCCTACTCCGCGTCCCCGGAGTAGGTTGTAAGACTTTTCTAAATATTCTCAAACACAGCTCACCCGAGCAAATATTTTCTGAAAAACACCAAGCATTATCAGCGCTAGGCCTGAGAAGTGCCAGTATTGATGCCATTAAAAACCCAGCTTGGGAAATAGTAGACCAAGATTTACGCTGGCTGGAAAAGCCTGACAATCAAGCGTTACTTCTGTCAGACTCCAATTATCCAGCCCAGTTAAAAGAAATCCAGGATCCACCACCAATTCTATTTGTCAGGGGAAACACAGAATTATTATCTCAGCCACAAATTTCCATAGTCGGAAGCCGTAACCCATCTAGCCTGGGCATACAAACAGCCACAGATTTTGCCAAAGCTTTAGTAGGCAATGGCTTCACTATTACCAGTGGACTCGCATTAGGTATAGATGCTGCCAGTCATGAAGGCGCGTTACAGGCACAAGGCTATACCATTGCCGTTGCAGGAACGGGGCTTGATCGTGTCTATCCAGCCAGGCACAAACAGCTGGCTACCCAAATAGCTGCTACTGGAGCTATTATTTCCGAACTACCCCCTGGCACCGTTGCAAAAGCCAGTAATTTCCCACGTCGAAATCGGATTATAAGTGGACTATGCATGGGGCTACTGGTTGTTGAAGCCGCTAAACAGAGTGGCTCATTAATTTCTGCCCGTCTAGCTCTTGAACAAAACCGTGAGGTTTTTGCTATTCCCGGTTCAATTCATAACCCACTGGCCCGGGGTTGTAATGCATTAATTCGTGAAGGTGCCAAATTAGTCGAAACATCGCAAGATATTCTTGAAGAATTAGGTCAATATTTTCAAGCATCTACCGAACCTGAGCATCAAATTCAACAATCAACACTTGACCTGAACCAACAAAAGTTATTGAATTTAGTTAGGTTTAGCCCCACCTCAATTGATACCCTGGTCGGCGAAACCGGCGATTCAGTTGAAAATATTGCTTCAGTATTGCTGGTTTTAGAGTTACAAGGATATATCGCTTCTGTTGCTGGGGGAGGTTATACTAGAATTAAATAACAGGATTTGTAAAAATACGGCTATGAAAGAAAATATTTTTGAAGTTTTGATGTATTTATTTGAAAACTATTTGGATATAGACTCAGAGATCGTTCCGGATAGTGATATCATCAGAACAGAATTGATCCAGGCAGGATTTGGACAACTGGAAGTAAGCAATGCTTTTGATTGGCTGGAATCACTCAGCTCTGAACGTCAAATTACTCCCACGACACCTACTACTTTTCGTATTTTTAACGATCAGGAAATTGAACATCTTGATCTGGAATGCCGTAATTTTTTGATGTTTTTAGAACAAACCGGAATATTAACAACAAACTGCCGAGAACTGGCTATTGATCGAATCATGGCGCTTGGCAATGAAGATATTTCCCTGGACAAATTAAAATGGATCGTTTTGATGGTTCTGCTTAGTAACGAAGAAGACGAAATAGCTTTCGTCCGGATGGAAGACCTCGTATACGATAATACCCCTTTGTCATTACATTAACCAACAGAACTGGTTTCTTCCATGAGTAACAATTTAGTGATTGTCGAATCGCCTGCAAAAGCGAAAACAATTGAAAAATACCTAGGTAAAGACTTTCATGTACTGGCTTCTTATGGCCATGTGCGCGATCTGATCCCAAAAGAAGGCGCAGTCGACCCTGACAATGACTTCGCTATGAAATATCAAGTCATTGACCGTAATCAGCGCCATGTTCAGGAAATCTCCAAAGCCCTCAAAAAAGCGGATCAACTCTATCTGGCAACTGATCCAGATCGCGAGGGGGAGGCCATTTCCTGGCACTTATTGGAGTTACTGAAAGACAAAAAAATCCTTAAAGACAAACCTGTCCACCGGGTAGTCTTCCATGAGATCACAAAAAAAGCGATTATTGCCGCCATTGAGAAGCCAGAAGAACTATCGATCAATCTAATTAATGCTCAGCAAGCTCGCCGTGCTCTGGATTATCTAGTTGGCTTTAATTTATCTCCTTTGCTATGGAAAAAAATCCGTCGTGGTCTTTCCGCAGGAAGAGTACAAAGCCCGGCTCTACGCATGATTGTTGAACGTGAGCTGGAAATCGAAGCGTTTAAAACCCGGGAATACTGGACTATAACGGCAGATCTTATTGAAGATGGGCAAGCATTCAAAGCGAAACTCACCACCTACGAAGGAAAAAAACAAGAACAATTCAGCATAGTTTCCGAAGAAGTCGCGCTAAAAGCCAAACAATCCTTATTGGATCAGGCGGACGGCAAGCTGGTTGTGACCAAACTGGAAAAAAAGCAACGTAAAAGAAATCCAACCGCACCGTTTATTACCTCAACCTTACAACAGGAAGCTTCCCGTAAACTTGGCTTTACTACTAAACGTAGCATGATGGTTGCCCAGCAGTTGTATGAAGGTATTGACTTAGGAGGTGAAAGCACTGGCCTGATCACTTATATGCGTATCGATTCGGTCAACCTTGCTGCAGAAGCAATCACCGAAATCCGTGAGTTGATTGCAACAAAATATGGCGCTGAAAATGTTCCAAAAGAACCAAAGCAATATAAAACCAAATCCAAAAATGCACAGGAAGCTCACGAAGCAATCAGACCTACTTCAGCTCATCACCTGCCCAGCAAGATTAAAAAATATTTAAGCAGCGATCAATACAAACTGTATGACTTGATCTGGAAAAGAACGGTGGCGTCGCAGATGGTTCATGCCACTATTGATACCGTATCTGTCGATCTAAGCTGCGGTAGTGAAAAAAATTCATTTAGAGCAACGGGTTCAACGGTAGCAAAACCCGGTTTTATGGCCGTGTATCTGGAAGGCAAAGATGATAGCAAAGAATCTGATAACCAGGAAAGCTTTCTACCACCGCTTCAGGAAGGTCGACCGGTAGCTCTGAACGATATTATTGCGGGACAGCATTTTACCGAACCACCGCCCCGTTATGGCGAAGCCAGCCTGGTAAAATCCCTGGAAGAGCATGGCATTGGTCGGCCCTCAACTTATTCATCGATTATTTCCACGTTACAAAACCGCGAATATGTGACTCTGGAAAAAAAGCGCTTCTATCCAACCGATGTTGGTCGTATTGTTAATAAGTTTTTGACAGAACATTTCCCCCAATATGTTGATTATGACTTTACCGCCAATCTTGAGGATCAGTTAGATGCGGTAGCGCGTGGTGAAAAAGAATGGGTGCCTCTGATGGCTGATTTTTGGAAGCCATTCACCAAGCTAATCCATGACAAAGAAGAGTCAGTCCAGCGTAAAGATGTCACTCAGGAGGCTATGGATGAAAAATGCCCTGAATGTGGCAAGCCACTTTCAATCCGCTTGGGTAGAAACGGCCGCTTTATCGGCTGCACCAACTATCCTGAATGTTCTTATACCCGCAATCTTAATGATGATGGCACTCAAAGTTCAGCAGAACCAGAAATTGTAGAAGGGCGAACCTGTCCAAAATGTGAATCCACTTTAGTCATTAAAACCGGACGATATGGTAAGTTTATTGGTTGTAGCAGTTATCCTAAATGTAAACACATCGAACCTATTGAAAAACCCCTGGATACTGGCGTAACCTGCCCAAAATGTAATAAGAACAATATTCTCAAACGCAAATCAAGAAATGGTAAGGTTTTCTATTCCTGCTCAGGCTATCCAAAATGTGATTATGCTTTATGGAATGCGCCGATTAAACAATCTTGCCCTGATTGTAACTGGCCAATTTTGACAGTAAAAACCACCAAACGGCGAGGGGTAGAAAAAGTCTGCCCACAAAAAGATTGCAAATACGCCACTCCTTATGAAGGTGACCCAGCTGATGCTGATGGACCGCAAAGTGAACCTCCTAGCTAAAACTCTCCTCACTTGGCTTTAGCGGTGTTTTTTCGGCTTGCCCTCCAAAAAAAATGCGTGCTGTGTACTAAAAACTCAAATACGGAGAGAATAGCGTGACCTGGATATCCGCTTTTAAATTACGCCAGGCTGCGCATTTCCTCCGTTATGGTGAAATCATCGCCTATCCAACGGAAGCCGTTTATGGCCTTGGCTGCGATCCTTTGAATGCAGATGCCATACAACGAATTTTAGAACTCAAACAACGCCCTGTTGCAAAGGGCATGATTTTG
>JAUXDP010000186.1 GCA_030618325.1 Methylococcaceae bacterium
CACAGAGAAAAAACAGGATTAATCTCTGTGCTCTCTGTGTCCTCTGTGGTTTTTTTAATAGACTTACGTGAATCAACACCCTAACTGTATTACTATCGGACTTATTCTGTTGAAATAGATTTTTCCTGATTTTTTAGTGCTGCATCCAGCGTATGCCAGGCAAGTGTGGCACATTTTACTCTTGCCGGATATTCACGTACTCCAGCCAGTACCGCTAATTTCCCTATGGCTTCAAGATCAACTTCCCCTTCTTCACCCGTAGTCATTTTATGAAACAGCTCAAACAACTTCTCAGCTTCCTGTTCAGTTTTACCTTTGACAATCTCCGTCATTAAGGAAACCGATGCGGTAGAAATGGCGCAACCGGAACCCTGAAAACTGGCATCTTGAATAATACCATCGGCTACTCTAAGATAAAGAGTAAGCCTGTCCCCACAAAGTGGATTAAACCCTTCCACTTCACGATCAGGATCGTCCATGACACGAAAATTTCGTGGATTGCGGTTATGATCAAAAATTACTTCCTGATATAAGTCACGTAAATCATCAAACATTAGCCAAAAACCTCAATCAACTGTTTTATACCCTTCATTAAACTGTCTATTTCCTGTTTGGTATTGTAAATGGCAAATGATGCTCTTGCAGTTGCAGGCACCTGGAAAAAATCCATCACCGGCATAGCACAATGATGCCCAGCTCTAATAGCAATCCCCAAACTATCCAGCATAGTACCAATATCATGCGGATGAATTTTATCCAAAACAAAGGACAGTATCGCTCCTTTTTGGCTGGCTTCGCCAATAATTTTTAAACCTTTTATTTGTCGGGCTTGCTCGGTTGCATAAGTGAGTAGCTCTGCTTCATAGGCAGCAATTTCCACCATACCAATTTCAGATAAATAATCTAAAGCAGCTCCTAATCCCACGGTATCGGCAATACTCGGCGTACCCGCTTCAAATTTATAAGGCAGGCTATTATATTCGGTCTCTTCAAACGTCACTTTACGGATCATATCGCCACCACCTTGATAAGGCGGCATGGCTTCCAGTAATTGTTGTTTACCGTAAAGTACGCCTATGCCCGAAGGCGCATACAACTTATGCCCCGAAAAAACATAAAAATCACAATCTAGAGCCTGAACATCAACCGGCATATGAGGAATCGCTTGTGCGCCATCAAGTAATACTTTTGCACCTGTGTTATGTGCCGCAGCAATAATTTCGTCAACCGGATTAATGGTTCCTAATGCATTGGACATATGCACGATTGAAACTAATCGCGTTTTTTCAGTCAGCAGTTCCATAAACTGCTCAATAATCAATTCACCCTGCAAATTAATGGGGGCAACTTTTAATACAGCCCCTGTTTCTTCACATAACATTTGCCAAGGAACAATATTGGAGTGATGCTCCATTGTGGTAATCAAAATTTCATCACCGGCTTTAATATTTGCTTTGCCAAAGGTTTGCGCGACCAGGTTTATAGCTTCCGTAGCACCACGAACAAAAACGATCTCTTTAGTACTCTCAGCATTAATAAAGTTTTTAACTTTTTCCCGTGCACCTTCATACGCTGCCGTAGCACGTTCACTTAGGGTATGAACCCCGCGATGAACATTAGAATAATCACAGCTGTACATTTTGACGATGCTATCGATAACCACCTGTGGCTTTTGACTGGTTGCGGCATTATCTAAATACACCAGTGGTTTATTTCTGATCTTTTGTTTGAGAATAGGAAAATCTGCCCTAATTTTTTCTACATCAAAAGCCATTACATCCATTCCTTGCGTATTCCTATTTGTGGAAATCTCAACAACAACAGATCCAATACCTGCGTGTGTAAATCTTCCAAGCTGATTTTCTCAACCATTTCATTCGCGAAGGCAAAAGTCAGCATATTCCTTGCCGTTTCCGGGTCAATATTTCGGGTTTGTAGATAAAAAATAGATTTTTCATCGAGTTGCCCAACGGTCACTCCATGCGCACATTTTACATCATCCGCATAAATTTCCAATTGCGGCTTAGCATCCGCTTCGGCATCGTCAGATAACAATAGATTGCAATTATTCATTTCAGAATCAGTTTTTTGCGCATCTTCATAAACAATGACCCGCCCCTGAAAAACACCCCTTGAACGCTGATTCAAAATACCTTTGTAGGTTTCTCGACTGATCGCATTTGGCTCGCGATGATTGATTCGCGTATGGTTATCCACTATCTGACGTTTTGCACCCAGATAGAGTCCATTTAAGTGGCACTCTGAACCTTGCCCTAGATCAGTATGAATTTCGTTTCGTGCTATTTGCGCGCCAAATGAAAAACTTTCATGATAGAAAAAAGCATCACGTTCCTGTTTAACGTAAGTACCGCCAAAATGAAAAGCCTTATCTGTTTCATTTTGTAATTTAGCTAGATTAACTCGTGCATTTTGACCGATAAAAACTTCGTTAATTGATTCTGTTAAATAAGTATCGGCATCTAGCCCGAAATAACTTTCCACTATTTCGACCTGGGCATTTTGTTCAACAATAAGCAGGTTTCTGGTGGCAGCCATAAGCTCATTTTCAGAGACTACATTCAGTATTTGAATAGGCTTATCCAATACCGTATTTTCAGGTACTTTCAAAAACCAGCCATCGGTAAACCATGCCGTATTGAAATGAATAAAACCATGATCTTCATTGGCAACAGTTTTACCAAAATATTCCGCCACCTCATCAGGAAACTGTTGTAACGC
This sequence comes from Methylococcaceae bacterium, assembly GCA_030618325.1. Classification (GTDB taxonomy): domain Bacteria; phylum Pseudomonadota; class Gammaproteobacteria; order Methylococcales; family Methylomonadaceae; genus JALSJK01. The sequence continues at coordinate 2,740 of JAUXDP010000186.1, forward strand.
TTGAGCCATGCTACACAACTGGACATCTTCAGGCATGTCGGACAACTCAGAAAGTTCAGCTACAAACCGTCCATTCAGTAAGACGAGACTATAGCAACCTTCTAAGCGATAAGAAGCTAACGCAGCATTATTAATTTCAGGAATATCTTTTTTCGAAGAGGGTATGAATAATTTTTTTTCAATCGCTGAAAAATTAGTATATCGCCATTCTTCAGCATTAGAAGAAGGAAAACCCTGTTCAGAAAACCGGGCTAGCGAATCTTTTCTGAGCTGTGTCAACCAGGATAAATTCTGGCCTGGCAATTCAACATCCAATGACTGATATTCAGTGATATAACGACTTGATTGTGAATTCATTATGCTGCCTGTTCTTCTACCCAGCTGTAACCTTTTTCTTCCAGCTCCAAGGCAAGCTCCGGCCCACCAGATTTGGCAATTTTTCCATCCGATAAAACATGAACAAAATCAGGTTTAATGTAATCCAATAGTCTTTGATAATGCGTTATCAACACAAACGAACGATCAGCTGATCGCAATGAATTAACACCATGAGACACTACTTTCAAAGCATCAATATCCAGACCGGAATCGGTTTCATCTAGAACACATAATTTCGGTTCCATAACGGCCATTTGTAAAATCTCATTGCGTTTCTTTTCTCCCCCGGAAAAACCTTGATTGACCGATCGATAAAGAAACTCCTGCTTCATTTCCACCAAAGCGGTTTTCTGCTTAACGATTTCAAGAAAATCCATCGCATCAACTTCATCAAGTCCCTGATGTTTGCGAATAGCATTTAGAGCTGCTTTCAGCAGATAAATATTACTAACTCCTGGAATTTCCACAGGATATTGAAACGCTAAAAACACACCTTCTCTTGAGCGCAGTTCCGGCTCCATCGCTAACAAGTCTTTACCTTGATATTGAATACTACCCTCTGTTACGGTATAACCTGGCTTGCCTGCCAATATGTGTGACAAGGTACTTTTGCCAGAACCATTTGGTCCCATAATCGCATGCACTTCACCGGCATTGACTTCTAGATTAATACCTTTGAGTATGGGTTTATCATCAACACTAACGTGAAGATTTTCTATCTTTAACATATATTTGATTTCCTGAATTTATAGATGCTATGGTTTTCTAATCAACCCACAGAGCCTTCGAGGCTAATTCCGAGTAACGCTTGTGCTTCAACTGCGAATTCCATCGGTAACTCTTTGAATACTTCCTTGCAAAAACCATTAACAATCATGGACACGGCATCTTCTGCTGAAAGGCCGCGTTGTTGACAAAAAAACAACTGATCTTCGCTGATTTTGGAAGTGGTTGCCTCATGTTCTACTTGCGCAGAAGGTTGCTTGATTTCCAGATAAGGAAAAGTATGTGCGCCACATTTATCCCCGACTAATAAGGAGTCACACTGGGTATAATTACGGGCATTTTCAGCACTTTTCAAAACCTTAACCAGGCCGCGATAGGTATTCTGTGCTTTTCCAGCAGAAATGCCTTTTGATATGATCGTGCTGCTGGTGTTTTTGCCGATGTGGATCATCTTGGTACCGGTATCAGCTTGCTGATAATTATTGGTCAATGCAACGGAATAAAATTCACCGATAGAATTATCACCTCTTAAGATACAGCTGGGATATTTCCAGGTAATGGCAGATCCTGTTTCTACCTGAGTCCAGGATACTTTGGAGTTATTACCCCGACAATCTGCCCGCTTGGTAACAAAATTATAAATGCCGCCTTTGCCATTCTTATCACCGGGGTACCAGTTTTGAACCGTGGAATATTTAATTTCAGCATTATCCAACGCGACCAATTCGACCACGGCAGCATGCAATTGGTTTTCATCCCGCATCGGTGCAGTGCAACCTTCTAGGTAACTGACATGACTATCTTCATCAGCAATAATCAAGGTTCGCTCAAACTGCCCCGTATTAGCCGCATTAATTCTAAAATAAGTGGATAATTCCATTGGACAACGAACTCCTTTGGGAATGTAGACAAAGGAGCCATCGGAAAATACCGCCGCATTCAGTGCAGCAAAGAAATTATCGGTATGGGGAACGACTGAACCCAAATATTGCTTAACTAAATCGGGATACTCTTGCAGAGCTTCTGAGATCGGACAGAAAATGACACCCGCTTCTTTCAGTTTACCTTTAAAAGTAGTTGCAACTGACACACTGTCAAAAACAGCATCAACCGCTACTCCAGCCAAGCGCTCCTGCTCATCTAAAGGAATACCTAGTTTTTTATAGGTTTCCAGTAATTCAGGGTCAACTTCATCCAGATTTTTCGGGCCATCTTCACTGTTTTTTGGGGCGGAATAGTAACTGATCGCTTGATAATCAATCGGATTAAACTTCACAAAAGCCCACTCAGGCGTTTTCATGGTCTGCCAATGGCGAAATGCGTTTAGTCGATATTCCAGCATAAACGCCGGCTCATTCTTGATAGCCGATAATTTTCGAACCACATCTTCATCCAGGCCGGGAGCAAAACTTTCTGTCTCCAAATCAGTTACAAAGCCTTGCTTGTATTCCTGACCAATTAATTCTTCAATTTGTTGTGCACTTGTAGACATAAAAAACTCTTGTATTTTTAACGATATAAACTTGCGACAGGTATGTTGATTTCACGAGGAGGTCTAACCGGCAAAATCAAATCAGCTAATGTCACAGACTCTAAAGCATTGTGAACCGTCTTATTTATCAAGTCCCAATTGCCTTGAATCTCACAACCTCGCGCTTGTTCACAAGCATGGTGAGAAGCACTGCATTCCGTTAATGCAATGGGCCCCTCAAGCGCATTGATTACAGCTGCAACAGATATTTTCTCCGGTGATCGAGCCAGTCTATAACCGCCTTTTGCACCTCGAACAGAAATTAAAACTTTCGCTTTAACCAACAATTTAAGTACTTTGCTAACCGTAGGTTGAGCAATACCGGTTACTTCAGCCATACCCACTGCGGAATGAACACAGCTATTATTCTTGGCGATAACACTCAAAATTACCGTTGCATAGTCTGTTAATTTACTTAATCGCACATTTCTGCCTCATATAACTAGGACCATTTTAGTACTATTTAAATTCAGAGTAAAGTACTTGGTAATTTTTTGATACTACCACAGCTCTTTATAGTGAAACAGAATTTTAGTATGACGGTAAATAAGGATATCGAACTACGAAAATACTCTTGATAAACAAATTGCAGCGACAATCTCAAGCTATATTTATTCGTCGTAACGAAAAATGTTGAAGATTATATTGGAACTGGTATCTAATTGATAATTGTGATCCTGGGTGCTCTTTTTTCATTAGGACACCTCTATTAATTCTGGCTGAGCAGATATGCGTTTAAAGTATTTGAGAACAAGGCGAAGATCCCAGTTAATAGCCGGCTATTAACAAGATTTTCAACGCAGTTACCGAATATTTTAAGCGTGTAGATGCCAGTCATGAATTAATAGAGGTGCCCTTAAAGTTTAAAGTTGGTAACAAAACTTATTATTTCGGCTTGATGAGCAGCC
>JAUXDP010000143.1 GCA_030618325.1 Methylococcaceae bacterium
ACCTTGGGATTCATTCCTTCCTGAATACCCGTTATGGTATCCAGAATTAACTCTTTAGTGGCTCTTTCGTAATTCAGAACACTGCCTAATTTATCAACAATGGGGAGTGCGAAACAGTTTGCGATCATCGCCCCGTACAAAGTTGTCAAAAGGGCTACCGCCATAGCAGGGCCAATACTTGCTGGATCTGACATATTGGCTAACATTTGTACTAAGCCAACCAATGTACCAATCATACCCATAGCAGGAGCCAAATCGCCAACTCCCTTCCACATATCCTGGCCTACCTCATGTCGGCTGATTAATTGGTTGATTTCCTGATTCAACATTTTTTGCACAAACGCAGGCTCATGACCATCAACACATAAAGTGATGCCTTTTTTCAAAAAGGGATTATTGATTTCCTCGCCTTCCAGTGCCAGTAAGCCATTTTTTCTTGCTACATCAGACAATCGAACCGCATCTTCGATAAGCGCATCGGTATCCTCTTTCTTGTTGAAGAATGCTTTGCCTAACACCCCAAAAGAACGCAAAAAATCTGTCAAAGGAACCCGCATTAGCGTTACACCAAAGGTTCCGCCAAAAACAATAAGCAGAGAAGGCACGTTAACAAATAACATGACATCGCCGCCTGTCGCAATCGCGCCAATAATAATTCCCACCCCAAGCAGGAATCCAACTAAGGAAGCTATATCCACTTAAAATCCTCTATTCGTAATTAAAACAATGCGTTATTGTAATTTCGGTATATTTCCTGAGCATCAGAAAATCAAATTCAGTTAATACAAATAGTAGTCAGTATTTCTCAAAGTTGAAGGGTAAAAACTATTAATTTTAAAATTTCAGTGAAATAGCACACAGGATCGTCATTTCACTGAATTTAATCTAGTTCTATTTAGCTAAAAAAACCAACTCCTCCTTTAAAAACAATTGGTTAATAATTTGGCACATTAAGTGCTTGTTAATAAACATGCTCTACTGAAAACTGACCGAGCTAATGCGGTTCAAATCAATTTTATAAACACAAATTTAAGGAATATTGTTGTGACGAATAAGACTATATTAAACCTAGGAATCCTGCTCACCGGGCTATTCTCCATAGCATCAGCAACTGCGGGGACTGTGGTTCAATGCGGTCAAGCTGTCTGCTCGGCAAGCTTTTCTATTCAAGATGGCGAAATAGAAGTTGGTGGCGGTAAATTTAACTACGATGCCAAAACTGGTGACATCTCTTTAAGTCAAGAAAATATAACAGGCGGAGGTACTGCCAATGCCGGCGGTGGAATAACATGGAACTTGGGGAGCGGTAAAGAAGTTAGCATTCACTCAATCACAGGTAATGCCGATCCGATTTTGTTTTTTAATTTAGGTGCTACGACGGGAGCATCAGCAAGCAATTACTCATTTTTCTTTGATTTACCCATTGCAATTAGCGGTCCAATAGATACAAAATCGAGTGTTTCGTATTCACTTACGTCCAAAACTGATGCTGGCGCACAAATTCAGGGGCTGGGTGGTGGCAAAGTAGTACAGTCCTGGGATATAGACACAAGTGTTGGTGGCATAGGCGTTTTAAACAAAAATGTTGACGTGGGTGATACACACTTTCATTTGGGAGGTCCTGCTACAACAAGTTCTCCAGCGTATGTAGAAACCGATTCGATTGTTGGTGACTTGGCTTACGACACTATGAGTGTAGAAGTTGCCTTTAACCTAAGTGCCGAAAGTATTGTAGGCATTACTGGATTTGTCTCACAAACACCAGTTCCAGTTCCTGCGGCTGGATGGCTTATGCTGACAGGACTTGGTTTCTTGACCGTTCGTAAACGCCATACAATTATTGCGTAACAATTCAAAATTATAGTACTGAAGAAAAAGAGTATTGTTAGCTACACTCAAAGGTTCAATCAAAAATACAATAATTTCGAACCAACCCAGAGGAAGAATTAACTCCTCTGGGTTCTAATAATGCTTAAACTCCTTTTGTAATTTATCCTTATTCAGCGCTAACCACTGAATAGCTATAATGGGGATTGCGGACTCAATTTCTCCTGTTTCGATCATCCGATACGCTTGTTCAAATTTTACTGTGCTGACCCGAATATCCTCCTCTTCTTCCTTTAAACCATGAACACCACCTATTTTTGAGGTATCAACAATGCCACAAAATAACGTTATCCACTCAGCCGAACCGCCTGGTGTTGTATAGAATTCGCTAATTTTAGTTAATTGCTTAACCTGACAATTGGCCTCTTCGGCAACTTCCCTCAAAGCCACAGCTTCGGCAGTTTCACCCGGCTCTATAGCCCCAGCAACAATTTCCATTAACCAGGCACGTTCAGGATCAGAACTTTCTATAGCCCCCATCCGAAACTGTTCAATTAGTACTACTTCATCGGTATCAGGATCATATAACAATACAGCGACACACTTACCTCGATGAAACAACTCACGGGTCAAATCCTTACTCCATCCACCCTCAAACAAAGTATGTTTCAGGCGAATTTTTTCCATACTAAAAAACCCCTGATAAACAGCTTCACGACTGATGATTTCAAATTGCTTTTTCATCAATCACCAGTATATGTGATCTTATAAATGACTCCGGCGTGATCATCTGAAACTAATAAACTGCCATCAGGTAATTCCAGAATATCTACTGGTCGACCTATGGCTTTGCCATCTTTACCTAACCAGCCCTCAGCAAATACCTGCTCAGAAATAACTTTACCCTGCTTAAACTTTAATAATGCAATACGATAGCCATGCGGTATTGATCGATTCCAGGACCCGTGTTGGGCGACAAATAATTGCTGGCGATAGTCTTTGGGGAATTGCTGTCCACGATAAAAACGCAGCCCCAATGGTGCCATATGAGCTTTGAACTTCCACTCCGGTTTGATAAATGGTGAACATTTTTTTTCTTTTCCATATTCGAGATCAAGAATATCTCCACCATGACAATAGGGATAACCAAAATGCTGGCCTTTTTGATTCCATTTATTCAGTTCATCAGGCGGAATATCATCACCTAAATTATCCCCACCATTTTCAGTAAAATACAAAAAATTGGTATCAGGTTGCCAATCAAAACCAACAGTATTGCGGATGCCCCGGGCGAGGATTTCCATATTGGAGCCATCAGGATTTAAGCGTACTAAAGAAGAAAAAACATCCTTTTCTGGCTCACAAATATTACAGGGTGCACCAACAGCAGTATAAAGTCTGTTATCAGGGCCAAAGCGCAGATATTTCCAGCCATGATGTTTTTCACTAGGAAATTGATCATTAACAACTAATGGTTCAGGTGGATTTTTCAGACGTTGATCGATGTTTTCAAAGCGAATAATGCGATTAATCTCTGCGACGTATAAAGTGCCCTCTTTATAAGCCACTCCATTGGGTGAATACAGGCCAGAAGCAATAATGTAGCGCTGATCTGCTTTACCATCATTATCAACGTCTTGTAGTGCATAGACATTACCACTTGTCATTGACCCGACGAAAACCGTGTTATTTTTTCCTAAAGCCAAAGATCTGGCATTTGTGACGTTGTCAGCAAACAAGCTTATGGAAAAACCTTTTGGCAATTTGATTTTATCCAGTATTTGTTGTTTTCCAGCAGCCTGCAGTTGATTGAATGATAATAAAAATACCAGGCTCCCTGAAATAAGAACATGATTAAATAGTTTGGAACTGAACATAATAATTCTCCACAAGGAAACTTTTTCAGGTTCAGAATATCGTATACTTCGTACCACTACAATTGAAATCAGGCTCTTTCGTCACCATAATGTCAATATACTTAATTTTTGGGAGAAATTAACAATGCTACGGATTTTACTTTTTCTAGCTACCAACGCGGCCATTATGGTCGTCATCACACTACTATTTAATATTCTCGGAATAGGTGGCATCCTGGATGCTCAAGGAGTTAACCTTGATTTAAAAGGACTACTTGTCGTCTCTGCCGTTGTAGGTATAGGTGGCTCATTTATATCATTGGCCATTTCCAAATGGATGGCAAAAAGATCCATGGGTGTGCAAATCATTGAACGACCAGGCAATCAAACCGAACAATGGTTAGTCAATACGGTAACCCGCCAAGCAAAGGAATCAGGTATTGGTATGCCAGAAGTTGGTATTTTTAATAACCCTACTCCAAACGCTTTTGCTACTGGCATGAGTCGCAACAATGCGTTGGTTGCTGTTAGCACCGGTTTACTCCAAGCAATGAGTCAAGATGAGGTAGAGGCCGTGGTTGGTCATGAAATAAGCCATGTTGCTAATGGCGATATGATTACCATGAGTCTTATGCAAGGGGTCGTCAACACTTTTGTTTACTTTTTAGCGTCTATTGTTGGCTTTTTAGTTGATCGTGTTGTATTAAAAAATGAAAGAGGATTGGGAATGGGGTATTACATTTCCCAGATGATAGCCCAAATTGCGTTATCTTTCCTTGCCAGCGCACTGGTCATGTGGTTTTCCCGTTATCGTGAATTTAAGGCTGATAAAGGCGGAGCAAACCTAGCAGGGCGACAAAAAATGATTAACGCTTTGAAAGCACTACAAAGAGGGCACGAGGCAGAAGATTTACCGGGAGAATTTGCTGCATTTGGTATCAATGGTGGTAGTATGCGCAGTTTTTTTTAAGCGCCAGAGTCATCCTCCTCTAGAAGATCGTATTGCTGCTTTGGAAAAGCAAAACAAATAGAATATTTCTACAAAAGGCGCGGTTATTCCGCGCCTTTTCCATAAATGAAAAAAAAACAATTATTTCGTTTTTCACTACAACTGACGGCAGATCAGTATTTGCATGTTTACCGTGGTACAGCTAAACGCGTATCAGTTATTGCCAATGATGGCCGGCGTATCGAATTTCCTGCACAAAACATCCAGAAATTTTTAACCCATGATGGTATTTCCGGGAGATTTGAAATGGAATTGACCCCAGAAAATAAATTTGTTGCAATCAGAAAAATAGGAGCATAGCAGGCTACGTAACTATTTTTCTAACGCGGAAGTGGAACTAAAAGACAAGTCAGTTTTGGATGTTATTTAATGGCGGTTCCTTGTGCATTAAATCATCCAGATCTACATTCTCTGCGCCATTTAGAATCATAAAATGCCTCCCCTTGGCTCTTGAGATTAAGGTTACACCAGACTGTTGTGCCATTTCTAGCCCCATCTGTGTAGCACCCGAACGTGAAAGTAAGACCGGAATACCCATTTGCGTCACTTTAATTACCATTTCTGAAGTTAAACGCCCGGTGGTATAAAATATTTTATCTTCTCCGGAAATATCGTTGAGCCACATATACCCGGCAATGATGTCAACAGCGTTATGACGACCCACTTCTTCAACAAAAAAATCAATCTGGTTACCGCTGCATAGCGCACAACCATGCACAGCCCCTGCCCTTTTATAAACTTCATTATGCTCCCGAAGAGCTTCAAGGGCTGCGTATATAGTCGATTGTTTAATTGAAAAATCTGGCACCTGAATCTGTTTTAATTTCTCCATCAAACGGCCAAATACAGTTCCCTGACCACACCCAGTAGTGACGGTTCTTTGCGCTAATTGCTCGGAAAAATCTGAATGTGCGCCATGGGTAACAACAGCAACCGCTTCAGTTTCCCAATCTACCTGGACAATTTTGATGGCTTCGATAGTTTCAAAAAAGCCCTGGTTTTTCAAATAACCCAAAGTTAATAACTCAGGATGAGAACCAATGGTCATCAGGGTAACGATTTCCTGCTTATCGACATAGAGCGTTAATGCTCTTTCTCCAACCAGCTCAATATTTCTTTTTTGTCCATGCTCATCGACAGCTATGGCAGGCGAAGCAAAGCTTACCCCTGCATTGGTCAGTATCGGTTTTTGTGATTTGCTAGTCATGCTCGACTTTTTCTAAGTCACTTAATTCTTCAAGTGTGTTGATATTGGCAAAAATTTCTGGACTGGCACTAAAATCTGCTTTGACCATATGGTGTTGCGCTAGCCATTTATCAATTTTTCGTTCCCCACCGACTAAATATTCGTTCAAACTATCTTTTAAATTGACCGATAAAGCTAAAAACACCGGATGCAAACGTTGGCCATCAAAAGCGACTGCGACATCGGCTTTAGCATCCTCTTTAGCCTGCAATATCTGTTCTAGATGATCCGTTTTGATTAATGGTGAATCACAAGGCATAACCAACAATACCTCTGTTTGACAAGCAGTCATTGCAGTATATATACCAGCCAACGGCCCATCAAAAGTTTCCGTTTGATCTGAAATAACCTTGCATCCAAATTTCTGATAGCGCTCGTGATTACGATTCGCATTAATTATCACAGATTCAACTAAGGGTGAAATAGCAGAAATCGCATAACTGATCAAAGGCTCGCCACGAAACTTGATCAGCCCTTTATCCTGCCGATTCATGCGTCTTGCCAAACCGCCCGCCAGAATAACGCCGGTTACTTTTGTTTGATTACTCATGATGCTAAGCTAACGAAAGTTTTCCTGATAAAAAATAATATGGTTTTAAAACTAATTATACTCGCAACTTTGACATTTATTACAAGTTGCGCCAGCCAACCCCCTGCTGAAATTTCGGACTATTACCAAGCTGAAACTAGCAAACCCTATGATGACGTTCTGGCAGAACTGGAAATTGCTATCAGCGAACATAATTTCAGAATAACCGGCCACAGTCGGGTTGGTAAAGTTATCCGTAATCGTGGCACAACTGGTTTTCCTGATTATGATACCATCCAGTTTTGTAATTTAACCCATGCAAAGGAGATGTTGTTGATGTCGCCCCATGCTATCCAATATATGCCCTGCAATGTGGTCACCTACGTCTACGAGGGGAAAACGATCGTCAAAATTCACTTATTACCAACCAATACGGACAACCCCAAACTCAATCAGTTTTACGGTAAAATAAACGTAATGCTAAAAGCCATAGTCGATTTTTCTGTTGAGGAATAACAATCATGACGAGTCTTGCTGAAAAATGCGCTACCTATCAAGATATAATTGATTTGCCAAAAAACATGGTCGGTGAAATTATTAATGGCCAACTGGAAACTCACCCCAGACCAACACCAAAACATGCGTTGGCATCATCTTCTATTGGAGACGAACTGCTTTCACCTTTCCAGAAAGGTAAAGGCGGCCCTGGCGGCTGGTGGATACTTGATGAACCGGAATGCCATTTAGGCTCCGATGTATTTGTTCCTGATCTTGCAGGGTGGCGAAAAGAAAACATGCCATCACTGCCTGAAACTGCTTGGTTTGAAATTGTACCTGATTGGATCTGTGAAATACTTTCGCCTTCTACAGCCCGATTAGATCGTATTGTAAAAATGCCGATTTATGCAAAACTGGGCGTTGATCATTTATGGCTTATAGACCCTTCGTTACAAACTCTCGAAGAGTATGGTTTACAAAATTCTAACTGGTCATTGATCGCAACCTTTGCCGATGATGCCGAAGTCTCTATTGCTCCTTTTGCCGAGCATTCCTTTTCACTCTCTGTTTTATGGGAATAACCTCAAACATGAAAATAATACCTTTATCACTTTCTGCTTTATTATTCGCAATTTTAGCAGGTTGCTCGACTAATGAAAAAGCGATTACTAACGACATTAGTACCGAACCCTCCACCCCAATCGTCAATGATTATCCTACTCAGGAACGAATAGAATATGTTCTAAACTGCGTGGCCAAGCATGGTGGATTAACATACATCACAAAATATGCCTGTGGCTGCAAAATTGACAAAATTGCTGAAAAATTAAGTTACAAAGAATATGAAGAGGCAAGAACATTTACTTTTCTGCGCAGTACTCCGGGCGAAAAAGGCGGTATATTTCGGGATCCTGCCCTAGCAAAAGACTTGAGAACCAGACTAAAAGAAGCAGAGGAATATGCAGAAAAGAGTTGTTTTGTGAAATAGCCAAGATAGCTATGTAGGTT
>JAUXDP010000307.1 GCA_030618325.1 Methylococcaceae bacterium
TCACGCCTTCGGCCAGTGACTGTAAGAATTGATAAAGGTCTGGGTCTACATAATCTACTTTAACTTGAAGCTGCTGGCGAAAAATTACCAAGGTTTGCTCTTGTTTGGGCATCTGAATGGCTTCTTCGGTGCTCCCTTGTTCTTGATTGATTTTCCAGATGGCTAAGATGGGAAAGGGAGTTTTCATTATCTTCAATGCATTGGAAATATTGAAACGCAGGGCTTGATAATCTTTTTGTGACAACGCTGCAAAATGCTCAAAGTCAAAGGCGTTGTCGTCACTGGCAAAATAGACATCGTGATGAAACTTTTCTAATTTAGCCAAATCAGGTAAGTAAGAATAATCCGCCAACTCGCTACGCTGAGTAAAAAGTGTCTGCAAGAAATTAGAAAAAGTACTGCCGTATTGGTTTAAGTCGGAACAATCGGAAGGGTGGCTACGAATATATTCATTAGCAATTTGCAGGAAATATTTTTCGCCAACAATGCGCAAACAGACCGGATAAGTTTGTTTCAGGGTGTTTTGTAATGCACCCAAAAAATTGCTGCGATAAATTTCAATTTGTCGGGTGGGAGACAGTTTTTTGCAATATTGTAATTGCTTTAGAAAACCTGTCGTTTCGTTGTTATCAACGATAACTTGTTTAATAAAAGCTGTTTCTAAGGCTTCGAGACTCATTCCCGAGCCTCTACGTTATGGCGAATCTGGTTTGCTTTGTCAGCCTCTTGCAATAATACCGAAAGAACCGGAATATCATTATCCCATTCAATGAGTGTTGGAATTTCAGACTTTCGTTGTAGCAGGCGTTCATAGAGTTGCCAAACAGGTTTAGAAACTGGGTGGTTGTGCGCATCCAATAGGAAATCTTCACGTTCTTGAAAACCTGCCAGATGAATTTCCTTGATACGATTCAACGGTAAGCTATCAATAAAATGTTCGGCATCAAGATCGTGATTAATTTGATTAACATAGATGTTATTAACATCGACCAACAGCCAGCAATCGGCTTGCTCAGCCACTGCACATAGAAAATCGACCTCTGGTATAGTGCTGTCAACAAAATTCATATAGCTGGAAACATTCTCTATTAAAATCTGTTCGCCAAAAAAATCCTGCACTTGACTGATTCGGTCAACAATATGATTCAAACTTGCTTGTGAGTATGGAATTGGCAATAAATCATGGCTATAGTGGCCATTGACTGATGTAAAACAGAGATGTTCCGAGTACCACACGGTATTGGTTCTGATGGCCAGATTTTTAATCTGTTGCAAATAATGCATGTCCAGAGGTGAAGTCGATCCGAGCGATAAACTAACGCCATGCAAAGCCAATGGATAGAGTTCGCTAATAGCATCCAGTTGTGCTGGAATCAGCCCTCCCTGAGCCAGATGGTTATCCACCAGTATCTCTAGCCAGGGAATGTCGGGTTTATTGATTAAAATTTCATCAATATGCTGATTGCGCAGACCAATACCTGCGGCAGATATTGCGCTAATTGCTTTAGACATCAAACAGAACTACTTTGCTGGTTTAACTCCAGCTACAACCCCCCCGGTAATTTTGGTGCACGTACCTTCGGGCATATAAACCCATTCGTTCGGAGAATTGTCTTCTGTAGACATGCCGCTACAGCTATGTTTGCCATCCAGGGCACCACAGTCATTCTGCCCAGCTTTGGCGATACCCCCACATTTTTCCCAGTTTTTCGGTTGGTCGGGTACGGCATGAGCTGTTGTTGCTCCTAACACGATAATGCCAGCTATTGTTGAACTCATTATTGTATGGTTTTTTTTCACGGTAATCTCCTGTTGTTAATAAAGTTTAATCGAAGCTACAATGATATAAACGTTCCAGAGATCAATTTGATTGCAAAATTTTTACATTGCCTTCATTGAAAACAATGAAGGCAAGCGGAGGCCTATTCACATTATTAATAGTTCTCAATGATGGCATTAAAACTTTGGCTAGGGCGCATGATTTTTGCCGCCAACTCAGTGTTTGGACTATAGTAACCGCCTATATCAACAGATTTTCCTTGTGCTGAATTTAACTCTGCAACAATGGTATTTTCATTTTCAGTTAATTGATTTGCGATAGGGATAAATTTAGCTTGCAAGTCTTTATCTTGAGTTTGTTCAGCTAGAGCTTGCGCCCAATACATGGCAAGGTAAAAATGGCTCCCGCGGGTATCCAATTCACCGGCTTTACGTGAAGGTGATTTGTTGTTATTCAAAAATTGACTATTCGCCACATCTAAAGCATCTGCAAGCACTTGCGCTTTTTCATTGTTACTTTTTTGCGCCAAATCTTCCAAAGAAACAGCAAGAGCCAAAAATTCGCCCAATGAATCCCAGCGCAAATGATTTTCTTCTAATAGTTGCTGAACGTGTTTAGGGGCTGAGCCTCCCGCTCCTGTTTCAAATAGTCCACCACCAGCCAGCAAAGGTACGATGGATAACATTTTTGCACTGGTTCCCAGCTCTAAAATGGGAAATAAATCGGTTAAATAATCTCTTAAAACATTGCCAGTGACAGAGATAGTATTTTCTCCGGCCTTAACTCGTTTTAAGGTATAGCGAATGGCTTCGACTGGCGACATGATTTTAATTTCAAGCCCAGTCGTATCATGTTGTGTTAAATAGTTTTCAACTTTGGCAATTAAGTTAGAATCGTGAGTACGATTTTTATCCAGCCAAAAAATTGCAGGCTGTCCAGTTGATCTAGCACGACTTACAGCTAATTTGACCCAGTCCTGAATAGGTAAATCTTTGGTTTGGCACATTCGCCATATATCACCTTGTTCAACCTTATGCTCAAGCAAAGTTTTATTTTCAGAATCAATCACTCGCACAACACCCTTTGCAGGAACTTCAAAAGTTTTATCATGTGAGCCATATTCTTCGGCCTTCTGAGCCATTAAGCCAACATTACTCACGTTACCCATGGATGTCACATCAAAAGCACCATGTTGTTGACAAAAACTGAACACTTCTTGATAGATGCCAGCATAGCAA
>JAUXDP010000095.1 GCA_030618325.1 Methylococcaceae bacterium
ATTTCTGCCCGTTTGGGTGAATCTGATTTTTTTGTTATTGAAGCCGATGAATACGATACTGCCTTTTTTGATAAGCGCTCGAAATTTGTTCACTACCGCCCAAGAACCGCCATACTCAATAACCTAGAATTTGACCATGCCGATATTTTTCCTGATTTAGATGCTATCAAACGACAATTTCATCACCTGGTTAGAACCGTGCCGGGAGAAGGGTTGATTATTGCCCCAGAAGCTGATAAGCACATTAGTGACGTGTTAGAAATGGGTTGCTGGACTCCGATTGAACATACTGACATAAATGCTGATTCCTTGTGGAACGCTGAATTAACCAAAGCAGACGGAAGTGAATTTCAAGTTTGGTTTAAAAAACAACTGCAAGGTACGGTGCATTGGTCTTTAACCGGTAGGCACAATGTTTACAATGCCTTGTCGGCAATTGTAGCGGCTCGACATATTGGGATTTTACCGGCTGATGCAATCACAGCGTTGGAATCGTTCAAAAATGTAAAACGACGTATGGAGATCATAGCCAAAATTAACGGCGTGACTATATATGATGATTTTGCCCATCATCCAACGGCAATCAAACTGACTTTGGAAGGCTTACGTAAACAAGTCGATAAGGAACGCATCATTGCTATCGTTGAGCCACGATCTAATACCATGCGTATGGGCATTCACAGCCAAACCTTAGCACAATCACTGGAAGATGCAGATTTAGCGATTATCTACCAACCGGAAAACCTCGATTGGGATTTAAGTGCTGTGCAAAAATTAGCAAATAATATAGAAATATACCAATCTCTCGATGAAATCATTAATCGGCTAAAAGCAGAAGCTTCTGATGGCGGTCATTTTGTGTTAATGAGTAACGGTAGTTTTGGGGGGATTTATCAAAAGTTGTTGGATGTCTTGAAATAAAAAAACTGACCTTTTCTACTCACCATTTTCTAGTATCACTGCTACTACCTTGGCGAACTCATTAAAATCACGCAGATTGTTTTTTACTATACTGTAAACAATGAGCCAATTTATTGTTTCATAATTATGAACAGCAATGTTTCGAAACCCGACAGCTTTTTTGAGATTTGTCGCAAGCCCATTTTTCAAAATACCTTCTTGAGCCAGCAGATCAAAAGTTTCTCCCATAGTACCTGGCGGTGAAATTTCTAAACCGGCAATTAAATGGGCGCTAATATCCACACATATTTGTACGGCTCGACAAAGATTGAGCGATATAATATCCTGCAAATCTATATCTGCAATCAGGATTGAAGACTCTAAAGGGCACTTGGTTTCAAGGCGCAACAAACACCGGCGCAACGACTCCAGTTTTTGATCAACTACCTCCCTATCCACACTTTTCTCCTTTCAGCCAAAATTCGAGAATGATAGGGCATAAAATCAGCCTGATCAAATAGATGGCGGCTAATTAATTGAGCATATTCCGTATTATTGCCGAAAATCTTTCTACCATGTTTAATTATTTGACCAAGTAACGGTTCGCCAGTTATTTTCAAATCAATCAAATCAACCGGTCGGCCAGTCTTTTCTGCAAGGGCATCAATGATGGCTATCTTTTCTGTAATTGTTAGTGGATGAATTGCAGCAATGGCCAAATCCAGATCACTTGCCGGATGATTCCGCCCCGTTGCCATAGAACCAAACAATACCGCCAGCTTAATTTGCGGGAATTGCTTTAATACATTTTGAAGCACAATAATTAACTGATCAATGTTTTTATCTGCGGACGAATTCATGGACCTGAATGATTCTAAAAGATTTATTTTATAATAGTACATCCTTGTCAGCCATTATTTAAAGAATTCCCAACAGCACATTTTATTCTAAAATACTTTGGTTTTGAAATTTGTGTCTCCAGGCTGCTTGGTGGGCTATTTATTTTGCGCCTGAGAGAACCATTTAGACTTTGTGTTTATCAAAATACTCATAGTATATAAGCAATAAAAACATAGGAATACCTAACTCTAGCACCTCTTCCAATGCGGCTAAATGCATAGCGATCTGGCTTCCTATTTCTATCTCGAAAGAGCCCAATTTTCGGCTGATACCATCTAATGTTTTCGAAACACCCAAGAGCAACAGAACTATAAATACGCCTATTGAGATAGTTGAATGATTTTTTAAGCCTTCAATAAATTGTCTAATGTGATTCCTATAAATAGATATCAGAACATGGAGTAGCAATAAAACAATCAAAAAACCAACCAGCTTTTCTGTAAAAGGAACATCAGAGCTTGTAAAAAATTTAATTTTCAATATTCCCATTGTCGTAAACCGTTTATGGAAATCTAGTTCCCTAAAACCGGACATGATAAACAGTAAAATAAAATAATAATATTTTCGCAAATAATTTATTTTACCCTTATACAAAATTAGTAATACACATAGAAAATACCCTATTGCTGATGCAACTTCAATTACCCCACCTTCATCAAAAAATAGATCTCTATTGTTCCCGTCTAATACAAAAGTAGGGCTAAAAATAAAAAATAGCGCTATTAAGGTGATAGCGTATCTTGCTATTGTTTGTCTGTCGGCCATATCGTGTTTTAGATTTAATTATAAATTCGATAATTATCTGAATACTACCCCTCATGTACGCCAATATTGAGAAGTGTTAGTGTTACTTGTATTTTCGAGCTTTACATTTACCACTTTTATCAGAGATAAAGCATACACTAAAACCAATCCAAAAACTTGAGTTGCTATTTACAGAACAGCTGAAGATAGTTGCGAGTACTCTTGAAATAGTTTATACATTTCACTATCAAAGCTTTTAACCGGAAAAAGATTATGAATCGATCATTGTATTTTGTTGTATTAATAATCAGTTTATTGTTAACACCAGTCCAGGCGAAACGATTAACTCCGGAACAAGTTCCCGAACCCTTGCAGCCCTGGACTGATTGGGTGATGCAAAGTCATCCAGATCATCACTGCCCTTTCCTCTACAACAACTTTCAGCAAAAGCGATGCAGTTGGCCCTCCCGTTTAAAACTGAATTTAAATGATCAAAATGGCAAGTTTTCAATTCAATGGCAAGTTTATTCGGAGAGCTGGATTGAATTGCCGGGTAGCAGCAAATTTTGGCCGTTAAGTGTAGAGGTTAATCAGAAACCCGCGTTGGTGTTGGTAAAAAATAGTAAACCAGTCATAAAGCTAGCTGCCGGTAGTTATCAAATTAAAGGTATTTTTAAATGGGATTTTATACCTGATAATTTACCTATTCCTGCCGACACCGGGCTTATCAACCTCAATGTTAAAGGCAAGTCGATAAATTATCCAACTATAAAAAATGGCCAGGTTTGGTTGAAAGAATCAGACATCGGTAGAAAAAAACCTAAAAGCATACAAAACAATCTCGATTTACAGGTTTTTAGAAAAATTAATGATGATGTGCCCCTGCAAGTCACCACGCGTCTGATATTGGAAGTTGCAGGTGATCAACGTGAGATTAAACTAGCTCATCCATTGCTGGATGACTCTATTCCGATCAGTTTAAACAGCCCTTTACCAGCCAGGCTCGAACCGGACGGTCACTTGCTGGTACAAGTCAGGCCAGGCCGCTGGCAAATTGAATTACTTAGTCGACATTCACAACTGACTAATCAAATCAGTCTAAATGTTAAAGACAAAAACTGGCCTGAGGCAGAAATCTGGTCATTTCAAAACCAGCCTTATCAGCGCGTGGTTGAGATAGAACAAGTGACACCGGTTGACCCTAATCAAACCAATTTACCCGATGCATGGAAAAACCTACCTGCTTATCGAGTAAATCAGGGTGAAAGTATGGTTATTAAAACCCTGCGGCGTGGAGATCCAGAACCTGAGCCTAGTCAATTACATTTGCAGAGAAAACTTTGGTTGGATTTTGATGGTGGTGGTTACACCATTAACGACCGAATTACAGGAAAAATGACCCAGGGTTGGCGATTGAATACCTTGCCAGAAATACAGCTAGGTCAGGTTATGTTGAATGGTAATAGCCAATTGATTACCCAATTACCAGATGGTAAAGCTCAAGGTGTTGAAGTTAGAAAAGGTGCTATCGAATTGACTGCCGATAGTCGATTAACCCAGTCGATAAAAAACCTCAGTGCAACAGGTTGGGCTCAGCATTTTCATCAGGTCAATGCAGTTTTAAATCTGCCCCCAGGTTGGCGTTTGCTGGCAGCGACCGGGGTGGATAATGTGCCAAACAGTTGGATATCACGCTGGACTTTATTGGATTTGTTTTTAGTATTAATTGCAGCATTAGCTGTTACCCGCTTATGGAGTCTACCTTGGGGATTGTTTGCGTTAATCACCTTGGCAATTATCTGGCATGAGGCAGATGCACCGCGATTTATCTGGTTGAATGTGTTGGCAGCAACTGCTTTGTTGCAAGTATTACCTACGGGACAATTCAGAAAAGTACTGACCTGGTATCGCAATGCCTCCTGGCTGGTTTTGCTGATATTGGTTATTCCATTTATGATTAATCAAGTTCGAATGGGATTGTACCCTCAATTGGAGATGCCCTGGCAAAGAATGGATAGTCAACACTATAGCTTCGCTGAAGCAGATTTAGAAATGGCTTCAGCGCCAGCAGCCATGGAGCAAGCAGCCAGTGGGTCTCTTTCCAAAGTACGCAGAATGGCAAAAAAAGTACCCAATAAATATTATAGTGAGAAAGCAGTAAACTTTAACCGTATTGACCCGGATGCCAATGTCCAGACAGGCCCTGGATTACCGCAATGGCAATGGCATAGCATTAATCTATCCTGGAATGGCTCTGTTGATAGTCAGCAGCAAGTTCAATTTTGGTATATCACGCCGATGATGAGTAAATTACTGCATCTTGCCCGAGTAATATTTATCACCTTGTTAATACTCATGCTATTTGGCGTTATTAATAAACGGTTTGTTTGGGAAGCCAAAATGCAGCCTTTGGTAGTAGCCCTGGTTTTATTGCCACTACTATCGGCCTTTCCCGCACAAAATGTTTTTGCCGAATACCCAGATCAGGCAATGCTGGATGAATTAGAGAAACGCTTGTTGGAAGCGCCAGAATGCTTGCCTAATTGTGCACAAATTTCGAGTTTGGGCTTATCTATCGACCCGAATAAAATAAAACTGACTTTACAAGCTCATGCGCAACAAGCCGTGGTCATTCCATTACCAGTTAATAATAAACAATGGCTTCCGGATAAAGTTCAGATTGACGGCAAACTCGCTCCAGCCATGTATCGCAGTCATGATGGCAAACTGTGGCTACAGCTTGAAAAAGGAGAACATACAATTCTGTTAACGGGTAAGGTCCCTGTTCATGATCGTTTCGTATTACCCCTGCCACTTAGACCACATCGGGTTAATGTCCATAACACCGGCTGGCAAATTGACGGTGTGTATGAACATGGCAGAGCGGGTGGTCAGTTACAGTTCAGTCGGATTAGAACTGAAACAACGGGTAAGAACAGCAAAAATACGTTGGAACCGGGCGTATTGCCACCCTTTATTCGGGTTGAGAGAACGCTGCAATTAGGTCTTGATTGGCGGGTAAAATCGCGTATTGTCAGAATGTCTCCTGGCAATGCTGCGATTGTATTGCAAGTACCACTATTAACAGGCGAATCCGTCACTACCGCAGGGATGCGTGTTAAGAATGGCAAGTTGCAAATCAATATGCCCGCCAAGCAGTCTCAGCTAAGCTGGGAGTCGGTGTTGTCCAAAGCCGCTCAAATTGATTTTATAGCACCCGACACTGAGCAATGGACTGAAGTTTGGCGAGCCGATGTTAGCCCAATTTGGCATATTGAAACTACCGGTATCGCCGTTGTGCATCATCAAGATAAACAAGGCCGTTGGCTACCCGAGTGGCGACCCTGGGCCGGAGAAGAAGTCAGTCTTGCTATTTCCCGCCCGGAAGCAATCAAAGGACAAACTCTGACCATTGATAAAAGTGAAATAGTGATGAAACCGGGCAAACGTATTCAGGAAGGAACATTAAAACTCAGCCTTAGAAGCTCGCAAGGTAGCCAGCATACTATTGCTCTGCCGGAAAAAGCCAAGTTGCAAGCAGTAACCATTAATGGTGTCACCCAACCTATTCGGCAAAATGGCAAGCAATTAACTTTGCCAGTAAAACCTGGAACGCAAAATATCATAATAAGCTGGTTGCAAGGTTCCGCATTAGGTAATATTTTTCAAACACCCCAACTGAACATTGGCCAAGCCAGTGTTAATAGTCATGTACAGGTAAGTTTAGGAGAGGATCGCTGGGTATTGTTTACCTGGGGGCCACGTTTTGGTCCTGCGGTATTATTTTGGGGAGTGCTTGTCGTCATCATTCTACTAGCCTTCGGTTTGAGTAAAGTCAAGTTAACACCTTTGAAGTTCTGGCAGTGGTCTTTGCTTTTAATCGGCCTAAGTCAGATTCCGATAATCTTCGCCATGGTTGTCGTTGCCTGGTTAATAGCACTTGGCGTTAGGAGGGAAAAATCAAGTATTGATGCAGATTACTTTAATCTTGCTCAAGTAAGCCTTGCAATATTAACTTTGTCGTCACTGGTTATTTTGTTTATCGCCATTGAACAGGGTTTGTTAGGTTCGCCAGATATGCAGATAACCGGAAATAGCTCCTCAGCATATACTCTCAACTGGTATCAAGATCGTAGTGCAGAAATTTTACCGACGGCTACGGTGATATCCGTACCCTTAACTATTTACCGCATACTGATGCTGTTCTGGTCTTTATGGCTAGCGATTTCATTATTAAACTGGTTGAAATGGGGGTGGCATTGTTTTAACAATGGAGGTTTGTGGAAACAGACTGAGAAGAAAAAGCAGCCGCCAAAAGTTGAAGAAGATCGACAAGAAATAAACAGCCAATAGATATTTTTCAGATTTTTTGTTGTGGGAGGGGCTTTAGCCGCGATCGAAGCCAGTCGCGGCTAAAGCCCCTCCCACAAAGGTTTTGAAACGATTTCCGCTCATTAAAAATCAGGCGGTCTTCTTTATGCGCCATAAAAAATAATTCACACCCCACAAAAACAACAAAGGCAGCCAAACATACAAAAATTCACTTTTCATCACCGTAACACCGTGCTCAGAAAAAAAGTGTTGAACGTGCAAAGTAGATACTTGAAGGGGTTGTATAGGCAGAAAATATCGCTCGTTTAAAAAGGGTGCAAAGAAGGCAATGCCAAGTCCACCGTTTGTTAAGGCATCAAGAATACCGTGTGAAACCATGCAAATGAACAAGTATAGCCAAATTGCTAATTTTGATGATTGGGCTATTAACCAGGTTATAGCCCCGCTAAATAGCAGTGCAAATGTAATTGAGTGAGTAATCCCCCTATGTCCAAGCAGATGTTCATAAGGGATACCGAATTTGAAGGCAATTACATCAATATCAGGGAATATAGATAAAATAATCCCTGATATAATCACTTTGCGTTTGTTGAGCTTATTAACCCAAGGCGAAAATGCAATTGCAACAACGGGGTGTGTAAAAATTGATGCCACGGGTTAGAAAAAAAAGGTCATTGAGGCAGGGGGGCTAAATGATGAATCACTTTATTAAAGTGCTCTAGTTGAAATTTCCTCTTTAAGACTATTAATAGTCTGATCGACAATTTTAGTATGATCCGGCAGGTCAAGAACTTTTCCAGCAATCCTTTCCATACCTAAAACAACTAAACCTGCCAGTTTGTCATGCATCTCGTTTTTCATCATTTCCTGCTCAACTAAAATGCTCTGTTTGCCTTGTTCAATCATTATATCGACATCAACCTGAGCTTTCTCATGTGCTTCAGCGATAATCCGATCGGCAGTTTTGGAGGCGTTAGCAATTATTACTTGAGCTTGTTTGGATGCCTCCGAGAGTTTCTCTGCCGATTTTACCTCAGTCTTTTGAAGTTGTGCCGTGATTTGTTCGGCTTTACGCAAGCTGTCGGAAACTGTTTTCTTACGATGCTCTAAAACTTTAAGGACTGGCCTATATAAAAACCTCTTCAAAATCAGAAGAAGTATAATAAAATTAACAGCTTGAGCAACCAAATAGATCGGTTGCACACCAAAATCAGTTAGAATTTTTTCCATATTCCAGTTAGGATTAAAAGCAAAAAATACTAATAAACCAGATGACTAATGAGTTATTTTACAAAAGCAACGACTAACGCATATATCCCTAATGCTTCAGCAAATGCCATACCCAAAAGCATGGCAGGTAAAATCTTGGTTTGGGCTTCGGGGTTGCGCCCAATCGCCTCCAAGGCCTTCATACCGATCATACCAATGGCAATACCTGGGCCCATTGTACCCAGGCCGATCGCTATTGCAGCAGGTAAATTTTCCATCTATTACTCCCAAATCTCTTAAGTTTTAAAATATATACTCTCCGCACATGGATTTTTAGCACCCATGCATGCCATTTGTTGCAGATGGCTTTGTTGAAAAACCTTGCTGTAGATTACTATAGCGGCTTTTTTTCGCCTCGCCCTCCACAAAAATGACGCCCCTAAATACTAAAACTTCAAATGCGGAGAGTAGAATTAACTGTGGTGTTTCTCACTTAACATTACCATAAATACCAAAGTAAGAATCATAAATACCGCCGCTTGAACAAATGCCACAACTAGTTCCAAAAAATAAAAGGGCAAAGGCACTATAAAAGCAGAAACCGACCAGGACGTTTTCAATAATACTTTACCCGCTAAAATGTTACCAAAAAGCCTAAATGAAAGCGAAATTATCTTGGTAAATTCTGAGACCAATTCTAGAATCCCAACAAATAGAAAAACCCCGAACATTTTCAGCGAAAACCATCTTTTCAAATAATCTGTAACTCCAATAAATTTGAGTGAGAAAAAATGCGTAGCAACCACAGAGAGTAATGCCAGTGATAGGGTCATGTTCAGATCAGAGTTAATTGAGCGTAGTAATGGAATAAATTTTTGCTGGCCCTCTTGCATCACATTAACCCCTATTGTTGAGACCCCTGGAAACAATGCTAATAAATTGGCGGCCAGAATATAGAGGAAAAAGGTCATCACCCAGGGGAAAAAAGTTTCAATTCTTGATTGCGCTAGAGATTCACCCAGATCGTAAACATATTCAAATATTACTTCGATAAATGACTGAAGTTTACCGGGTATAACTGTTATTTTTCTGGAAAATACAATAGCAAATACAGATAATAAAATAGTAACTAAAATAGAGAAAACCAGTGAATTTGTAACCGGAAAAGTCCCAATATGGCCAATTACCTCGGGTGCCAGAGGTACATGCTCAGTTTTGGTATCGGCACCATAAGTATGGTGTGGTTTCTCTTGAAACCATTGTTTCAGGGAGGAACCCCACTGATCAAAATATTCACTGTTCGGGTCGGTCGGATTCTGCTGCATGAATAGGATTCTATGGGAAAAAAATTAGCTTTACAAGTAAGTCATGATCTTAGTGACTGGTTTGGCTAGCAAGAAGCGTTAATGCGCTTCATCCCAATTGCTTCCCACGCCAATATCCACAATTAAAGGTACATCCAGTTCGGCAGCATTACCCATGATTTTTCGGATGGATTCAGTGCTCTCGGCTACTAAAGACTCTGGTATTTCAAACACCAGCTCATCATGCACCTGCATTATCATTTTGATTTCGGGTTGTTGCTTTATCCAGCCATCGGAATCAATCATGGCTTGTTTGATAATATCAGCTGCGGTACCTTGCATCGGTGCATTAATTGCTGTACGTTCAGCATATTGACGTCGCGCAGCATTACGGGCATTTATTTCCGGTAAATATAGGCGGCGACCCCGCAACGTTTCTACATAGCCTTGCTGTTTAGCTTGTTCTTTAATGTTATCCATGTACTTTTTGACACCAGGATATCGTTCAAAATACAAATCGATATAAGACTGCGCCTGCCCACGCGCCAAACCTAGTTGTTGCGCTAAACCGAAAGCAGACATACCGTAAATCAAGCCAAAATTAATCGCTTTTGCAGAGCGGCGTAAATCTGGGGTGACTTGCTCTGGAGTCACTTCAAAGACTTCAGCAGCAGTCGCCTGGTGAATATCCTTACCTTCAGAAAATGCGGTTAACAAGCCTTCATCTCCGGAAAGATGCGCCATAATTCGCAGTTCAATTTGGGAATAATCTGCTGCAACCAATTTAAAGCCAGGCGGAGCGACAAAAGCCTGCCTGATTTTTCGACCTTCTTCAGAACGCACCGGAATATTCTGCAAATTAGGGTCTGAGGATGATAACCGCCCCGTTGCTGTTACCGCCTGATGATAAGAGGTATGCACCCTACCTGTTCGCGTACTCACTTGCATCGGCAATTTGTCGGTATAAGTAGATTTCAGTTTGCTCATGCTGCGAAAATCCAGGATTATCTTTGGTAGCGGATAATCCTGAGCCAGTTCCTGCAACACCGATTCAGACGTAGAAGGTTGTCCTTTAGGGGTTTTTTTTAATATCGGTAGTTTCAACTCATCGTAGAGTATGCCTTGAATTTGCTTGGGCGAATTCAGATTAAAAGCTTGCCCGGCAATTTCATGCGCTTGCTGTTCCAGTATGACAATATGCTCAGCAAGTTCCTGACTTTGTAGAGCAAGCATATCCCTGTCCAGCAATACCCCGTT
>JAUXDP010000193.1 GCA_030618325.1 Methylococcaceae bacterium
AATAAACAAGTTAAATTTAAGAGAATGTTGAAGAAGAGAATTCTTATTCCTCCTCACCCAACCCACCCCAGCAAGGGAGGGCTTTTAAGCCCTCTCCTGATGGAGAGGGTTGGGTGAGGAGATATTAAAATAAATGCCTTTCTTCCAAATTCTCTTATATTTTACCCATCAAACTAAAATTAACAGACCACCAATAATGTGTGATCGCTATATTACCAGTTCCCACATTATTGTCATGCAAACTTTTAAATTTAAATTATGACCGCAAGCCCCAGCAAAGACCTCGATACCTTTCCCAACCCCCAAACAAGTCGTGATTACACAATCCGCATCGATGTGCCAGAATTTACCTGCTTATGCCCTATGACCGGGCAACCGGATTTCGCCACCATCACCATCGAATATGTCCCAGGAGAATTATGTGTTGAACTAAAAGCTCTAAAACTATACATGTGGGCTTTTCGAGACCAAGGTGCTTTTCACGAGGCCGTAACTAATGAAATACTTGATGATCTGGTCAGAGCCATAAACCCTAACTTTATGCGTATTCATGCTGAATTTAACGTGCGTGGAGGTATCTACACAACAGTCATAGTCGAACACCGTAATCCAGACTGGCAAATTCCTGCTGTAGTAACCCTGCCTTAACAGAGAATGAGCAAAACCCATTACACCACTGATCTTGCAGTTGCCTTAAAATATGACGGCAAAAATGCACCCAAGGTTACCGCAAAAGGTGATGGCCTAACGGCCGAACAAATTCTTGCGCTTGCTAAAAAACACAACATCCCATTGCACACTGAACCGGGACTGGCTAAAATCCTTGCCCAAGTACCACTTGGCGATGAAATCCCTAATGAACTCTATGTAGCTGTTGCCGAAGTTATAGCTTTCGCTTTTTATCTCGGCGGCAAAACTCCGGATGACCTATGACTTTTAAAGAATCTCTAACAACATTACCGCAATACATTCTTCCCCATCACCCACTTTCAAGAATAATGGGGTTTTTGACGCACTCAAAAAACAAAGCCTGGAAGAATTTCTTTATAAACCAGATAATCCGACATTACCACGTCAACATGGATGAATCTCTGGAGCAAAACATAGACAACTTTGCCTGCTTTAATGACTTTTTCACCCGAGAGCTTAAACCAGGCATCCGCCCTATTGCTGATCAACCCGGAGCCATTGCTTGTCCCGCAGATGGTGCTGTTAGTCAATGCGGTAAAATTACCACAGGCAATATCTTCCAGGCCAAAGGCAAAAGCTATTCTGTTATTGATTTACTAGGCGGCAGTAAAAACCAAGCTTCCGTGTTCGAAAACGGCAATTTTGCAACCATCTACCTATCACCCAAAGATTATCACCGCCTGCATATGCCTATTGCTGGTACTTTAAGGCAAATGATTCATATTCCTGGCCGCCTATTCAGTGTAAATGGCGCTACTGCAAACTCAGTTCCCAGGTTATTTGCTAGAAATGAACGTGTTGTCACTATATTTGATACTGAAATGGGACCTATGGCTTTGGTACTGGTCGGTGCCATTTTTGTAGCCAGCATCGAAACTGTGTGGCACGGCGAAATCACGCCACCAACATCCAGTACTATTCAAACCTGGAATTATAGTAACGACGCGCCAGTATTACCCCGAGGCGCAGAAATGGGCCGATTTAATATGGGCTCAACCATTATTGTGTTATTTGCTAAAGACAAAATGGCCTGGCCGAATGACCTCCAAGCCAATAAAACCGTCAAATTAGGTCAGAAAATTGGAACAGCCCAGTAGGATCATCAGCAAGATGGCTCACGGCTAACCTATTACAACGAGGAACCCACCATGCAAGCAGCTAAACAGGAAGCCGTAGAACAAGGCAAGGCAAGACCATCACCAGCGATGAACTCAAGGGGGAAATTGATTCATGGTGAACTGGTCGGAACCGGCCAAGGCTGACTTACGTTCCATCCATAATTTTATTGCCCACGACTCCCACCACTATGCCAAGAAAGTGACTAAAGATATTCGGGAAAAGACAGATGTGCTGAATGGGCTACTGAAGGTTGGTAAGAAAGTACCGGAATTGAATGATGAGAATGTCAGGGAATTATCCTTCATTCTTCCTACCGGATTATTTATGAGATCAAAAGCCAAGACACCTTTGTGCTAGCCCTGGTTCATAAACGGCGGGATTTGAAAGCCGAGGATATTGAAAAATAAATTCATCCATGCTCATCGTTTGTTGTAAATCTGTGCAATATGCTTTCGCTATTGCACCCTACGGGGTATGCCTTACCGCGTTTTTTCGATCTCCGTTCGAGTAAAGGCAATCAACAATGCGGCGCAGCAAGACCTGAGGCTCCCGATCTTCCGATCTTATTTTTGACCCCGTCATCTTTGGGATTCCTGCCATCACCCCATATATGGGTGGTCATGGGTGCCTGGACGGTAACGGGGAGCAAAGCCGATGAGCCATTGACTTCCGATAGGTACTGCCGACACTGTACTGGTCAAGTCATACCGGACACTTTTTTAGAGAATTTTCATAGTCATAACAAGGTAACCGGGAAATACATCGCTTCGTCTCTGATGAAGTCAAACTTTACTTCATTTCTTTCGCGAAGAAGGCACTGGCCTTTTTTAATATCTCTTTCTCAATCCGTAGATTCTTATTTTCTTTACGCAGTTGCTTTAGCTCACCCCCGTCAATTTGACATTGTTCACCGGGCACCATGTCCAGTACCGGTTCATAATAGCGGGCTTGTTTAAAACTAATTTCTTGTTTTAAGGCTTGAATGTAACGCCTGACAGAACGGTCTGATACCGACAATGTTTCCACTTTCGCTTGCAGTTTACGCATGACTTTAACCACTGATAATCCCGAATAAGTTTGCAGGAGTTGAATGATGTAATCGCGATAGGTGTCCAATTTCTTTGTTCTATCGGTATCGGACAAGTCCGCAGCAATGTTCGGTTCTGACTGATTTAAATATTTACTGACGGTATTTCGAGAAAGACCCAATTGTTTGGCAATCTTACGCGCTGATAGGCCATTGCCCTTGTTGTGTAATGCTTTAATCTGATGAATCACTATCCACTCCTTCATAACGCTCCCTGGTTTAAAAAATAGAGAACTGTTACAGCTTTAGATATAAAAATAAAGTCTAGAAAAGTGGCTCAATATTAATGGCCAGAACTGGCTCAGTTTAAATGGCCATTAACAATCAGCAAGTCATGATCGACATTCTCTAAAAATTTCGACAGATCAATATCCACTGCGTAGTCATAGCCTTGTTTTATTCCTGCCTGCACGGCCTTACAGCATGATGCGCAGAACGTAAGGGACGAAAACCATGACTGTTGTTCCGAGAAGTCAGGGTCTATGATGGGCTACAGGCATTGGGTGATGGCTTGCTGGATGATCTTGTCATTCACACAAGAAATCCCAGTAGATGGATTCCGCCATTTGGTTTGGGGATTTCTATACGTTTGACAGGTTACGGACAATAATAACCTTGCTCCAATCCATCTACCGCCCAATCATCCAGTTGGTTTCCCAGACTCGTTTCTTGAAGGCATGCTCCCCATCTAATGTTCAGGCCTTCACCGTGTCCCATCCATTACCCTGGGCATTTGGCTACTATGCCGTCTGCTGACTTCTGTTTAATCACCTGAATAATTACTTAAACAGGCGCTATGCTAGGATGTTGCGTTTGTTATCTTATTTGCTCGAACACTGACTGATGGCTGCCAGGTCGCCTGGACATTTAACGCAGTTGCCCAACTGCTATTTTCAAACAACAACCTGCATCGCAAGTTAAACAGATCTCCCCAGATAAGAACGTGAACTGTCACTGCACAACCTTGCCATTTACTGTATATCACAAACCTGTGGGTTTTGTTATCTGGTGCTAACTCACCCTTGAGACTCAGCTACTATGACATTTCTGTTCGTAGGCTCGCAGTTTTGCACCCGGGCTTCCTTCTCACAACGCCTCACGAAGTTGCAATTGCCGTCGGCTAGTAGTTATACTTATTCAAAACATAAATAAGGTGGGTTCTCCTACAGAGGACTTTCACCTCATTAGTTCACGCCCATGCTGGGCGTACACCATTGCATTAAGCTACCCCAAAACCCTTTGCTTCTTTAATTGGCTTGTGGTGAAATTCAAATTCATTGGCTTTGTTAAAGTTTCTGGAAGGGTTTTGGTCAGCTTATGCAAATTGTTATATTTACACGAACAAATAGGAGTTGAAAGGATGAGTTTTAGATTAAACTGGACTATTAAACAAATTACTAATGTAGAAAGATTTTCTGCACACAAAGCTATATTAAAATCACCATGGCAATTTTACTTAGGTCTTTTAATTAAATTTATTCCGGGTCTGTATAAGAATCCTATCAAACTTGTCCTTTTAAATGGCAATAAAATCTTAATTAAAGATTTTATGTCTTTATACATTTACAATGAAATATTTATTGATGGATGTTATGATAATTTACCTATCAAAAGCGACAAACCCTTGATAATTGAAGTTGGTGCCAATACAGGTCTCTTTGTGCAACGAATTAAGTCTACTTACCCTGCTGCTGAGGTTATTAGTTTTGAGCCGTACCCACCTAACTATGATTCACTTTTAGAGACTATAAAGCTTAACAAAATTGATAATGTTAGAGCCAAAATGATGGCGGTCTCAGACAAACCTGGAAAATTAAAACTATTCATTCATCCTACTAATATTGGTGGGCATAGTATATATAAGGAAAATTCAAGTGAGAACTATGTAGAAGTAGATACAACTACGATTAAGTCAATTCTATCTGATAATAATATTCAAGTTTGTAATTTGCTTAAACTTGACTGCGAGGGGGCTGAATACCCTATTTTGAAATCGTTTACAAAGGAAATTGCATCCAAGATACGCAATATAATTTATGAACCTACACCAAACCAATACTCCGCTGACGAATTAAATAGTTTCCTACGAGAACTTGGCTACAACATTATACATCGTCATGGACTAATAGTTGCAACCATGGAAAAAATATAACGAATAAGGTTAGAAGGTGATTCGCGCGCAACGCGGAGCCACCATCTGAACCGTTTATTGGACAAGCCCGTTACTTACAATTATTTGTGAATATCGCTATTGAAAATAGCTTTTCGATGAACTGTACTGGTCAAGTCATACTGGACACTTTTTTTAGAGAATTTTCATATGTCATCAATCCGGCATCATAGCGGCCAGCTGGTCTAAAAAACGATGCTGAACTTTTCAATTACCCAGCTTTGATCTTGGATGAATTTCTTCGTATAGAGTTAGAGAGCGTCCACCGACAGGAATAGCAGCACGTAGTAGTTGAAAGCTTTGATCTGCACACAAAGGGAGACCAGTCAATCGTGATAATAGGTTCTGACACGTTGGTGACAATAGTTTCCGTGATGGCCGAATAAATCGAAAAGCGTTCCTGGTAGAGGCTCGGGTTTGACAGAAGGCGATCCATGCGTTAATTTTATGCTTGCCATAGGCATTTCCTGCAAGACCTCGCCCCAATGAGGTAACTGAAGCTTTTGCACCGCAAACCAGAGAATTTACGGCTGCCATTAATGTATCGAGTCGAACAGAATGAATTGAAGGTAAGGCATTGGAGAGAAGTTTATGCAATACTTTGGTGGTGTGCATCGGATCCCCTGAAAAGTAATGAGTTCAGAGGAAAAAGTATGGTGTACACGCCGTTTTAGATTAAGTATAATCCATATCTCATTGTTATAAAATACTATTTTTTGGTGATACCTCAGGGCCAGACCTCTCTTACATATTAGCCCAGATTTTCCAGGTCACTATTATCATTCCAGGAAGTGATAATTGATTCTAAGAGCTGTAATACCTCAACATGCTCTCCAAAATGGCAGTGATAAGCTGGAAAACTGTATTTTTCCATCATTGTGTTTTCTTTGGCAAAGTGTGCCTTGGTGTGTTCCAGCCACTCTTGGCACAAGAGTGTGATTTTTTCAAAATCTTTTGCTTCAATTGCTGCATTAACATGATTGACAATATTTAATTCCTCCCGATGGACATCATTCATGGTATCCATAGCAACTT
>JAUXDP010000265.1 GCA_030618325.1 Methylococcaceae bacterium
GGCCATGAATCAAGCGCATTACCTTATGATCGCGCATAGTTTCAATAATAGTATTCTGATTGGCGTCCATAATGTCCTGGTTTTTTTTTCGCTTATGAAAAAAGCTACGAAAGCGATACCAACGGGCGTAAAGCAAGCGCAAAATTAAGGGTTTGCTCAGAACATTCTGAATCCATTCTGGCGTGTGAGATTTAGCCCGAAATTCCAAATACGGAATATCATCACTGCAAAGCAAATCGCCGTGCATCAATAAAGTGCGCGTGCCAAACAGATCAATCACGACACAGTCATCCAACAAAACCACTCCAGTCTCCTGGCTGAATCGACTGCCAATCAAGAAATCACGATTCCCCTGCTGAAAATAAACATCAGTACCAGATGAAGTCAGATGTTTTAGCTGTTTTCTGATTTTGTTAATTGGCGGAGTAAAGTCATCATCACCAACCCAGGCATCGAATAGATCACCTAAAATATAAAGGGATTTGGCCTGAGGAGCCCGATTTTCAAGAAAAGAGATAAAACGACGGGTAATTTCCGGTTTCTCGATGGCGAGGTGTAGATCGGAAATGAAAAGAATTTCGTTGGATTTTATTGACATATTTACTTACCATGAAGGACACGAAGCACGAAGTTTATATTTTTTTACCTTCGTACTCTTCGTGTCCTTCGTGGTGAAATTAAAGTTTTTTTAAGCTTAAAATTCCCAGCTTTATTTAACTATTTCAGCTTTAGTAATAACAATGTTAGTTTTAGGTACATCCTGATGCCCACCATGATTTCCAGTGGGCTGGTTGGCCATTTCATCGACCACGTCCATACCTTCAATGACTTCTCCAAACACGGCGTATCCCCAGCCACTTTGAGTTGGGCTGGTATAATCTAGGAAAGAAGTATCTTTATAGTTAATGAAAAATTGGGCAGTAGCCGAATCGGGATCAGACGTGCGGGCCATAGCCAAAGAACCACGGGTATTTTTTAAACCGTTATCGGCTTCGTTTTTGATAGTGGCATGAGTCTTTTTTTGTTCGAAATCAGCGGTAAATCCTCCGCCCTGTGCCATAAAACCAGGAATGACGCGATGAAAGATAGTGCCATCATAAAAACCTTCCTTAACATATTCGATAAAGTTTTTAGAAGAAATAGGCGCTTTTTCAGTATTCAGTTGAATAGTGATAGTACCGAGTGTCGTTGTTAATTTTACCTTGTTTGGTGTATCTGACATTTTATTTTCCGTTGCAAAAGAATGTGTTGAAGTTAAAAATAGCATCAAAACAAAAAAAGTTAAGCGCATAAGTTTTTCCTGATTGTGAAGTAAGGATAAAATTCTATGTGTTTTTATCTTGAAAGAGAAGCCTTAATCTTGATAAATTGATAAAAAATACATTCGCTCATCAAATAAATCACTTGTGATCCTCTCCTGATGGAGAGGCCAAGATTTTATAAAACTTAGTTTGATGTGCGATGATTATACCCATTACAAACGACCAAAAAACAATCATGCTAAAAATTTATAACACACTGAGCCGGAATAAGGACATTTTCAAACCACGTATTGAAGGCAAGGTGAGTATGTATGTTTGTGGGATGACTGTTTATGATTATTGCCATATAGGCCACGCGCGAGTAATGGTGGTTTTTGATACCGTGGCACGTTATTTTCGCTATTCCGGTTACGAACTCACATATGTCAGAAATATAACCGATATTGACGATAAAATTATCCAGCGAGCTAACGAAAAAGGTGAGGATATTTCCACGTTGACCGAGCGTTTTATTGATGCCATGCACGAAGATGAACGAGCATTAGCCGTTTTGCCTCCCGACCTTGAACCCAGAGCCACGGCTTCAATGAATGAAATTTTGGCGATGATCAAAGCCTTGATTGATAAGGGCTTGGCTTATGTTGGCGGGAATGGTGATGTCTATTATTCAGTAAATAAATTTCCCGGTTATGGACGTTTATCAGGAAAAAACCTGGCTGATTTACAAGCAGGAGAACGTGTAGAAGTTGACCAGGCCAAGCAAGATCCATTAGATTTTGTATTGTGGAAAATGGCCAAGCCGGGGGAACCCTCCTGGGATTCACCTTGGGGAGCAGGCCGGCCCGGTTGGCATATCGAATGTTCAGCGATGTCGACTAGCTGCTTAGGAAATCATTTTGATATTCACGGTGGTGGTATGGATTTACAATTTCCACACCATGAAAATGAAATTGCCCAGTCCGAAGGAGCAACGGGAGAACCCTTTGTTAATCTCTGGATGCACAATGGATTTGTGCGTGTCGATGAAGAAAAAATGTCCAAATCTTTAGGCAATTTTTTTACCGTGCGGGAGGTTTTAAAGCGTTATCGGCCAGAAATTATTCGGTTTTTCATTTTAACCAGCCATTATCGTAGCCCCCTGAATTATTCGGATGAACAACTGGATGAAGCTGCGGCGGCGTTAACTCGTTTGTACACCGCTTTAAGAGGCATGAAAATCACTGAATCTGCCGCAATTGATGTTGAATATCAGGAGCGATTTCAACAGGCAATGAATGATGATTTTAATACTCCGATAGCACTGGCGGTGTTATTTGATTTGGCTAGAGAGTTGAACCGTCTAAAAGCAACAGACCTGGAGAAAGCAGCTGTTTTAGCTGGAACTTTGCTCAATCTTGCAGATATTTTAGGTATTTTGCAGGATGATCCTGAAAACTTTCTAAAAGGAGGAGAGACTGCTGAAAATGGTTTTACGGAAACAGAAATCGAACAGCTAATCCAAGAGCGTCTTGAAGCCAAGGAAAACAAGGATTGGGCTAAGGCAGATCAAATTAGAGATATATTTAAGGAACAGGGAATAGTGTTAGAAGATGTTCCAGGAGGCACCAACTGGCGGCGTGAATAAAACATGCAACAAATCAAAGATAAAACACTACAACAGTTTCTAGATGAACTGGCCAGTAAAGCCGCAACGCCTGGTGGAGGAAGCGCTGCGGCGATAATGGGTAGTACCTCTGCCGCATTAACCAGTATGGTGTGCAACCTAACCATAGGAAATCCAAGATATACGGAAGTTGAAGCGGATATGCAAACACTTTTGCAAAAATCCGAAGCCTTGCGCGAACAATTTACAGGAATGATTGAAGCCGATATTGATGCATTTAATACAGTCATGGCTGCCTATGGTTTACCAAAAATAACTGAAGCAGAAAAAAACAAGCGAACTGATGCCATTCAACAAGCTTTAAAAGCAGCAACAAAAGTACCATTAGACTGTGCAAGAGCCTGTGCAGAAGCCATAAAGTTAAGCCGAGAAGCAGCAGAAAAGGGTAACACAAACGTTATAACCGATGCCGGTGTAGCAGTGATGGCTGGGTATGCAGCTTTAAAAAGTGCGGCGTTAAATGTTTATGTGAATGCTGGCATGATTAAAGATAAGACCTATTCACAAGGCAGGCTTAACGAGCTTGAGTCGATTCTAAATGATTCAGATATTGAGACAAAAGAAATTTATCAACTTGTCAAAGATCAATTATAACGACCAGTTTCAAGGAAAAAATTGATTATCATCTGTGTCTCGGGCTGTTTTTTTCTTGCTATCGCGATAGGGTAAAAAAAATATAAAATAAAATGCTAGCCCTATTAATAGCCAATATTTAATTTTAAAGGCAAACGCCAACTGAGCGAGCATCTCAGGGTTAGTTTGCAGTTGAAAATTAAGCAGATCAAGGATTTCCA
Organism: Methylococcaceae bacterium; assembly: GCA_030618325.1. Lineage (GTDB taxonomy): Bacteria > Pseudomonadota > Gammaproteobacteria > Methylococcales > Methylomonadaceae > JALSJK01. Next base: position 3,720 of record JAUXDP010000265.1, read on the forward strand.
TGATTAAATTCCTACCAGGAAGAAGGCAGTTTTTTCTCGATCGTTAAGGATTTCTCATTAACCGCAATATATTCACCTTTGGTCAGTTCTTTCATTATTTTGTTGACCATTTCTCTTGATGCTCCGACCATATTTGCCAACTCTTGCTGAGTAGGTCTTTCGGATATTACCGAAACACCATCTTTTTCAGTTGCTAGATCAAGCAGTGTTCTAATGGTTCTTTCGTAAACATTGAGTAATGCCAACTGCTTGATCTTTCCAGAAACCTGAACCACTTTATGCGATAAGTCATGGATTAAATTAAAAGCGACTTCAGGATGCTTACCCAGCCAAATTTTAAAGTCAGCTTTGGAAATAACACCGCAAGTGGTTTTTTCCAAGGCTACTACCGATGCCGAGCGCGGTACATCGCTTAGCAGTGCCAGTTCCCCAAAATAGGAACCGGCCTCCTGGGTAAATAAAGTTACTTCTTTACCCTCGTCATCACTTGAAAAAACCCGCACCTTACCCGACAGCAAGATGAATAAGCAATTGGTATCGTCGCCCTCAGTAATAATGAAAGTCCGTTTTGGAAACCCCGCCATTTTTGCGTGTTCTGAC
>JAUXDP010000089.1 GCA_030618325.1 Methylococcaceae bacterium
GTTTCTCTAGGTACCAGCAACAGTTTTCGGCGTTCTTTCAAAACCACATCCGCAGCTCTGGAAATCAGATTATCACCAAACCCATGCGCAACACTTGCCAATGTTTTCATCGAACAAGGCGCAAGAATCATTCCTTCAGTTTTAAATGACCCGCTAGCAATACTCGCAGCAATATCATCAATATGATAAGTGGTATCAGCGAGATCATAAAGTGATTGCCGGCTCATATCCAGTTCGTGCTTAAGATTGACTAATCCTGCTGATGAAATCACCAAATGGCTTTCCCAATCCGAATATTCCCGCAAAACTTCCAGTATTCGTACACCATAAACAGCGCCTGTAGCACCGGTCATACCGATAATTAATCTTTGCTTTTGCTTCATCCCCACTCCGTAGTCATTATATCTGTCGCAGTAACCAAGGCGTCAATCATTCCTTCACCCTGCGCTACATGCCCAGAATTCGGCAAAACTATATATTCTGCATCAGGTAGAGCTTGAGATAGACTCAATCCAGCTTCCATTGGACAAACAAAATCATGTCGCCCGTGAATGATGATAGTAGGGATATTTTTTAAAGCGTGACAATTTATCAAAATCTGATTTTCTTCCAAAAAATAGTTATTTCTAGCAAAATGTATTTCCATACGCGCTTGTTCTACCATTTTCTGGCTAACATAACCATCATCCCGAACCGATTTATATTCAGAACCCAATGCCACCTGGCCACCCCAAATTTCCCACTCTCGGGCAATCCGGCGATGCGCAACCTCATCATCACCCCAGAGCCCTTCCCATAGCCCATGTATTAAATTACTTCTATTCGATTTAGGTATACTCTCCACCAGGCGCTGCCATTGTTCTGGATAAATACGCCCGGCCCCCTCTTGTAAAAACCAGTTCAGATCTTTCTTTCGGGCCAGAAAGACACCCCGCAGAATCATTGCCTTTACATTTTCAATGTGTTGCTGCGCATACAACAAAGCCAGAGTTGCTCCCCAGGAACCGCCAAACAAAAACCAACGGTCAATTTCCAGGTGCTTACGTATTCTTTCCATATCATCCAGCAAGTCCTGAGTGGTATTATTTTCAAGCTCCCCAAAAGGTATAGATAATCCACAGCCACGCTGATCAAACAAAATGATTCGATATTTTTCTGGATTAAAAAAACGCCTCTGATCTGGCCGAGTGCCTGAACAAGGGCCGCCATGTAAAAAAATGACCGCTTGGCCATCAGGATTCCCTGACTGTTCAACATAGACTGAATGTTGCGTTCCAGTATCTAGATAGAAAGTATGGAAGGGTTGGATTTCCGGATAGAGTTCTTTCATTTCTAAACTTTTCTAAACCTTCAAAAAAAGCTGACCAAAACCGGCACGATACAGACTAATAATAAGGTTGTACTCATTGTCGCCAAAGGTAACAAAATTTTTTCATTTCGATACCAAAAGCCACTACCTTCTAATGCTGCTTTAGTCGTTTCGTCATGGCCTACCATCTGTTTCGTTAACAAATGGTTCAACGCAACAGGAGGACTAAGATAACCTAATTCAAAAGCAACCAGCGTCATCATCCAAAAGTGTACCGGGTGTATGCCGTTGTTATAGGCAATCTGTGCCACAGTCCCCGAAACCAGAACCACTGCTCCAAAGGGATCCATGATCATACCTATCCCAATTAACACGATAATTAAAAAACCCAGTGTAACCCAGATAGAATCAAAACTATGTGGAAATACATTTAATATCCCCGACCGCTCGATCACTCCCCCCAAAACGAAAGAAAGCCCCATCAAAAGTAACAATGCACCAATATGAATACTAGCCTCAGATGTTGCATGTCTAATCGCACATTCTAAGCCTTGTTTTTTCTGCTCCTGATTATCAGGTAAGGACTGTTTCGCATACAATTTTTCATAAATAACTAAACCTAGCACCATCACAGGCAACATTACCGGTGCAGAAAATTCATCCAGATAAGCATTCAACAAAACCACATATAAAAAATAGATGACAATCAAGATGAGCGCATAAGGAACCAAGGGTATCAACGCTTGTAAAAAGGGTGAGAATGCCTCGCGAACCGGAGCTATCCGCAATTTTTCGCGCCTAGTAATATAAGCAAAAAACAAGAAGACCAATATGGTGGTAAAAAAAGTTTTCAAACCCCAGTCGAATAACTGATCTGTTACGACTTCCTTATTTAATGCAGCAATCAACACCACCAGCAAGCAGGGTCTAAGTACCACTCCAGCGCTCCCTGTCATTGCAGTAGCTGCCAAGGCAAGCTGCCTACGGGCTCCTATCCGTCGTAATTCTTTATAGACAATTCCACCCATCGCAATGATAATAATACCCGAGGCGCCCGTATATGCCGTAGGTACAGCCATCACAACGATAGCAACAAAAGCCAGTACTTCAGGCGACATACGCCAGGGTTTAAAAATATTAAACAGCCGCTCACCAAGCTTGGTTTGCTTTAACAGCATTCCCGCCCAAATATATAGGCCGATATTCAGAAACAAACCCGCCTGATCGATTAATAAACTGAAAAATATCGCCAGCCCAGCCGCATGACCCTCTGTCAGAAAAAAATATTTAGCCGCAAATAATGCCATGAAGATGTAGAGCGGGATCGAAAGGAATGCATGAACGATATTACCACCCGGTTTAATACCGATACGTGGTTTAAAAAACTGGAAAAGACTGATACTACTTAACAGAGCAAAACCCAATATCAGTAGTGGGAAAACCTCAGGATAATCAATCACCGCCGATGCTTGAATAACCCTCTCCCTATATGTCCACGCGGAAACGAGCAGAATAACATTCCCTAATAATTGAGCTAAAGAAGAAACTCGCTGATCCAATAATGTAATGACTGGTTTGAAGGCAATATGCTGTTGCCTTATTGAGCAGTTTATAGCACTTATAAATATCAGTAATAGCAAAATCACCCGTTGTTTTTCATAGGTAAGTATACTGATGGCGGCGACACTCTTCTCGACCCCCCTAAACAGCTTAACAGGCATTGATAATCTAGCCTGGTTTTGTTGCGCAAGCTGATGCTTTTCTATACAGAGATTACGAGCACTTTGCAGAGATTTACGTGCTGCTTCTCGATCAAAAGGCTCATCATCAAACAACGAATCGAGTTCATCTGTTTCTGTAGCAAGCTTGCTGAGTTCCAATTCGATATCAGGGGCTACATTACAATCAGGGACAGCTATATCATGTCTGAGCATGAAGTATTCATGCCATATCAGTTCGCCGGCTTTAAGCAATTGCGCATGTAATTTTTCGCTGTTGCCAGCCAGTATGACGCTCAGTAAAAGAATAAATACCGGCAGTGAAACAGTCCACTCCCACCAACTGCGATGCGGCAATTTGATGATCAACACAGGCCTGTTAATTGTTTAAGCATAGTCAATATTTTAGGGGCTACTCTTTATCCGCTGCAGTACATTCGGGTTGCAGAGGATCCTTTTTACAACGTATCATCCTCATGACCTTCAGCATTTTAGCGTTATAAATCCCCTTGTTCTTTAGCCTGATTCGGGATTGCCGAAATACTTCTTTATAACGAGCCTTATCTGCATCAGGAATTTCAATCCATAATTTTTCAGGAATTTTACTTTCATATCTATTCACTAAGTCGACACCCTGATCAAACTGGTTTAGTGCGTAATCACGTGATTTTTGGCCAAATCCATCAGGAAACCCACTGCTTCTAATGAGGATTTGCATGGTAACTTGAGCCAGTGAGAAACGGATTACACCACCTGCAGGTTGCAGACCCTTGTGAAGTTCCATGGCTTCATAAACAATTGCCGGACCGTAGGTAATATCAACTGAACCATTATTAAATTTGCTGTACATATTGGTAATTGATGTCCCCACGGGGGAAGCGCCTACAAATGCAACCATATCCGTTTGGGCAGGATCAGAATCCATGACAGCAAAGCGCTTACCCGCTAATTCACCGACAGTATCAATGCTACGGTCCCTGACAAATAAATAGACCGCCCCTCCCGGAAAAATACCAACGACTTCATAAGCACCGCTTTTCATCAACTTCGCTGCTTTTTTTACACTTATCGTAGCAATTACAGACTTTAAATGCGCATAGGAAGGCAGGGCACCTACTGCATCTAAACTACCAGTAAAAGAATTAAATTGTCGGCTGCGAATTCCAGTAAAACTGATTGCGTCGCAAAGACCTGATTTAAAATCTTCTGTGGCAACTCGTTCACTAGTATAAGGTTTTAGAACCAGTTCAACTCCCCAGTCTAGTGCAGCGGTTTTATAATCTTTCATTTGGGAAAAAACCGGCCCATTCGCACCCAAAAGGTCAAAAACACAGACCTTTTTAGTCCCCGCAAAAATTTCTTGACTACTCATGGTCAAGATAAACACCATAAATAACTTGATTCCAGTATTGTGAAAATTTTTCAAACTCAGCCCCCTATTTATTATTGTTTCTAAGTAAAAAAGTCATAACAATCATTGCTGAGGAGCGAGGATTCAATAATATACGAATCTTGACTTGTCTTTTTATCCGTCTTCTGCGTTGTAGCAACAGTTGCGTAGCTCGCTATGCGCCTGTTGCTACGCCTTGAAGACGAACAAAAATCCTGCGTCAAACTTTCGCATATTATTGAATCCTCGCTCCTAAGATAGGTTTTAATTGTTCCCTGAAAGCCCTTAGGACCTGTTTAATATGCCTAAGACAACCCAACCGTTTTAAAGTATATCGTTTATATCAACAGTATCAACAGCATTTTTTGGGTCATCACTAAAACGACCCAAGCCTCCAATTGGCGTCCGCTTTCCGGTTGCTTCTGTCCATAAGCGATCAGAAATTGCTTGTAGTTGCAAAGTTGCAACTTCATCAAGAAATCTGAATTCCAGATTTGACGTAATCTGATCTTTAATTTCGGCATCATAACGAATAATTTTTTTTACTTGTGTTATATCACCTAAGCCAATGTAAACCTGTGCTGCCAATACCTGGGAAATCCGCATTCTGTTCTCCAAACCTATTTGTATTGATCTCTGTAACAACATTAAAGGGTCAACACCAGCGGGTTTATTGCCCGGAAAACTAACCCAGATTGCAGCTTGAATTGCCTTGGGCACCCCCCACCATTTTTGATCATCAAGACAGGCTATTCCTCTGCTCACCTGATATGCGACATCCAATGGCACATTGGCGCCTCCCTCTGACGACAGATCGTTCAATATTGCTTGCACACCCCCTAACATTCCAATTAACCAGTAAAATTCTGCGTTTCCGGCTGCCAGATCAGGACAATCGGTGCCAGATTCCTCTTTCAAAACCATACCGAGACCGCGAAATGCCTTAAACTGTTTACTGGCAGCTTGATTGAGCAATCGTTTTTGCTTGATTCGAGCATCTTGCGCTTCAGTCACATTATTGACATAACTTGCTCTTAAATACCGCAATTCTTCTTCCCAGGCCTTAAATTCAAAACAACTTCCTGATAAGAACTCAAACAAAACTGTAAGTTGATACGAAGATTTTGTGTTGTTTGATATTCTGGTTAATAAAGGTGCAAAAGCATCTGTCATCGCACACCCAGCTGCAACATCATCTGTAGTTAATACATAGGGGATCACTTCTTTCTTGGTAAGACCGATCAGAATATCATCCAAGTATTTATAGAAAATAACAGCAGTCGTCAACAGTAATAACGGGAGTAGTGCGGGTGAGGAAATTCGCATAGACTTTTTTCTATCTATCAACTGATTTAAATAATTTATCCATAGAATACATTCCCCTTACATTTCGCCCCTTTCATAAATTTCCCCCGCTTAAATAACGGGATTTTAATTTATTTTTCAAATCCTTAGCGGCCACTGCATAACCTCCGTCCGAACCATCCACAAAGTGTATATGATGTAAACTGTAATCTGTAATGACACAGGTCATTAAAGCTCTGTCAGAAACATGGATGCCATAGACCAGCAAGCCATTTTGAAATTGCTTTTTCAAATATTGCTCAAGGTTTCCCCTCTGTACCGCGCTACTGGAAATAACCATACGCAGATTGTCGTCAAATTTTCGAAAATCAGTATTTGTTACCAGAGTATCCTTATAATTTCCCCAATCAGTACCTAAAACTTGTTTCCCTTTACCCATCCAGTAACGGCCTAACCGCACTTTCCAGGGTAACAGCCAGGTATAAACCCATCTTGCTAGTCTAGATCCAGATCCTGCTCGAATTTTCACTTCATCTTGCAAATCCCTCGCTTTCGCTGTCAATTCAAGATATTGTTTTTGCACTGGCCTGTGGCTTTCGATGTCACCATAAATCTTTTGTATTACTTCAAGTAATTCTAAATAAGCAGCGTTATTTTGATCAGTTGTTTTGGTAATAGCCTTCACCAATAACGAAACTGTTTCATCATGAGGACTAGACACATCCTTCCAACGGCATTCAAATCCAGTAAAATCAGCTTTAGGGGAGCTATTTTCGTAGGTAAAACAATACTGATCCTCCTGATCATTTTTTACCAGATTTTCCGCATAAGTAAGACCTTCGCCAGTAAAAGCAGCTTGATAATAGCCTTCGGATACTCTTAATTTTCCAATCAATATTTGATACTTCGATTGCTCAATATCGGAACATGGCACTATACCCACCCTAAGCGACAAGGAAAATTGTTGCGTGGCCATTATTTTAGTTGCTAACAAAGCATTTTTAACTTCATACAGATAACGATTGGGAATGCATAACGAAGCCCCATCGCCGCCAAAAATAAATGGAATCGCCAATGGCTTTACCACATTAATAATAGCGACAATCGACGCAACACCGATGGCATTAACTTGACGGTATCGTCCCTGTTGAATCGCAGCAGTAGAACCCTGAATATCAGTAATAACTACCGACCAATCAAGAGGCAGCTCGCTATAATTTGCAGCATCAAAAATGCCTTGAAATTGATCAAAAGATTTCAGATTAGAATAAAAATTCTCGTCTACTGACATTGTTTTCACTAAATACTTTTCTAAAACACCTTATAGGGCACCTCTATAGAATGCTTTCATAATTCAATAATCCAGAAAACCACCGTAATAATAGAGCTTTGTGAACAGCTTAACATGTTAGCAGGTACAATAAGCCAGTTTGATAAAGTTATCAACTTGGCAAAAACCTTAATGAAATATTCAAGTAATTGCCGACACTACTAATAGCAATTATTCATTAAAAATGTGGCGATAGAAAAATGTTAAAAAAACTTATAATCAGCTATCCACAAGATTATTCTTTTTAGTTGTATGACGCGATGAAATTTTTCGGTTGGATAGGCAGGCTTTGTATAGAACCATTTCTCTACATCATAGACCTCACATATTTTCTGACACAGGTATTTTCTGTCTGGCAGCCTCATCGAAAAATATTTAACCGGGCGATTTATTCTGTGTTGCTGGGCCAACTCATTTTTACCGGTGTTGATGCCTTCGCAATGATCTCATTTTTTGCGTTAGCAGTTGGGGTTGGAATAACTTCTCAATTAATCTACCTCATGAACACTATGATTTCTGCCGGTGAGATCACAGACATTCTATCCCGATTATTGATTAGTGAGATTGGCCCATTGGTCACCGGAGTTATCCTGATTGGGCGTTCTTGTTCTGCGATGGCTGTAGACCTGGGCAATACCAAAGTTCGTGGTGAAATAGAACCCTTGGAATATTTGGGTATCAATGTGGATGATTATTTTGTCGTGCCCAGAATAGTTTGTATGGTAATTTGCCAATTCGTATTAGCACTCTATTTTTCTATTATCATGCTGGTATGCGGTGTGTTTTTCAGTGGCTACATCTATCATTTCTCAGCATTAGATTCATTAACAACACTACTTAACACCCTGAATTTTAGTGTCATCATAACCTTTATGTTGAAAAATTTACTGTTTGGTTTTAATATCGGTGCACTAGCTTGCTACCATGGATTGTCAGTAGGAAACTCACCAACTCACGTGCCTCAGCAAATGCAAAAAGCTGTGGTAATGAGTATGTTGTTTTTATCCCTGATTGATGGTTATTTTTTGCTCTTGACCCTATGACAACTCACTGCAGCCCATTAATCAAGGCATCCGATGCGATTCCCCAAGTAGAAAACAGCGATTTACGCTTCCTTCCTCTAAGCTGCCAGATCAACCCCGCTAGTTTAACTTGCCTGGTAGGACCACATCGACCACAGTTGCGAGATTATCAGCGTATGCTGGCAGGTATCACCCCACCAAGCCAAGGCTCAGTTGAGGTGTTAGGACAAATAACATCTGATCTTGATCAAATCGCATGGCAGCAGCTACGAACCAAAATAGGATATATTTCCGGAGGTGCGCTGTTACTATCCGTACAGCATGGGCTAATGAATGTCATGTTGCCCGCATTATATCATCAGCAATGGTCGTTTCGTGAAGTTGCTGATAAAGCGAGAGCGTTGCTTGATGAATTAGGCTGTGACTTCGAATTGACAACTTTTCCGGCTCTTTTGAATAGTTTGCAGCGATCTCGGGTCGCTCTGGCGCGCGCACTAATTTTGGACCCATCATTATTATTTCTTGACGTACCTTTTCATGATCTGGGTGCTAATGAACGTGAAACGATGGGCGAATTGTTAGCCGACCAAATACCGTATCGGTCAATATGCATGATAGGGGGACTTCAATCTCCTCAATTTCTGGAACAACACGCGAATCAAATTATTTATATTTCTGAGCAAAAAGTTATTCACTTTAACAGCTGGAAATCATTTTCACAGACTGAAGACCAGGATGTACATGGATTGTTGAGCACTTTGAAGAGTTAAAGAGTAAAATCATTCAATGAAAACAGATCCCAACAAAACCACCGGACACTATATTCACCGGATCAATTACAATCGACGCGAACGAATGGTGGGGGTCTTCGTTTTTTTTGCTTTATTGTTATTCGCTGCCCTTCTTGTTATTAGCGGCAACAGCCAACATCTATTTGAAAAACGGATTACATTTTATATTGATGTCAACAGTAGCGAGGGTATAAATGAGGGCAGCATCATCAGGCTACTGGGTGCTGAAGTTGGAGAAGTTTCCGATCTAAGTCTTGCTCATGGACGTAAAATTCATGTCGCGTTAGAAATATATCAAGGCGATCATGCATTAATCCGATCGGATGCTAAAGTGATCATAAACCGACTGATTGCCCTTGGCAATGCCTCGATTGAAATAGAGCCTGGTTCCATTAATGCTCCGATGTTAACTGATGGATCAACTATACCTGTTGAGGAAACGCCATCATTAAATGAATTAGTATTAAATATAGCAAGATTATTTCAATCGCTTGATTCCGACCTGCTGAACCAACTTGATACTATGTTACCGAAACTGGAAAAAACTATTGCTAATGCGCAAAATATTATTGCCCAAATAGCTTCAGGTAAGGGAACTCTGGGAGCCGCAGTTTTTGATCTTTCAGTGGAACAAGAAATGAGACAGGTGGTGCAATCAGGTGCGCAAATTTTAAGTGAAGCGGAGGGAATCGTCAGCATTGCCAGCCAAAGATTGGTCGAATTAAAACCCGTCATTAGGGGAACAGAGCATGTGATTAATGATTTACAAGGAACGACGCAAAGTCTACCCGAAATAATTGCCGATCTCAAGAAAACCATTGCCCTAACACATACCGCTTTGAACTTGCTTAATGAGGAATTAAGCCACTTACCGGGAACAGTATTTGACACACGGAGAACACTCAATCGGGCTGACAGTTTACTGGAAGGTGCACAAAATCAATGGCCCTTATCCACGCTGGTAGAGGAACCTAGTTTTAGCCCATTGATACCGGCACAACCCTCTCATGAATAGTCCAGGTTTAATTTCATGCATGATATTGTGTAATATCATCCTGGCAAGTTGCAGCAGCAACCCTCCAACACAAAGAAATGTTACCGTAAATGCCGAAAGCTATGTTAATGATGGCGTAAATGCCTTCGCGCAAGCTGACTGGGATCGGGCAAAATGGTTCTTCAACAAAGCATTAGCGTTTTACCAAAGCATCGATGATCAACAAGGTGTTCTTTTTAGCCATATTAACCTAGCTGAGGTTGCCTTATCGACAAAGGATTTTCAAACAACACAGACACATTTGAATCTAGCTTCAGCGAGTATACAAATTGCATCATTACAACCTTATCGGCGGAGAATCACTCTGCTTTCAGCACAAAGCGCTATTAAACAACAGAACTTTATTCATGCGGAAACAGTATTGCAATCGCTGCTACCGGAGTTCAAGGAACAAACACCCATCAAGCCTTCCGATATAATTCAGCTGGCCGCAATTGCAAATCGAACCAAGATAGCTTTTTTACAAAAGCAAGATGAGTCAATATGGACCCAACGTTATGCCAACGCCATGGCACAATCGGCTAATAAATCACCTGACCTGGAAAACCGTTTGCTGCGTTTTCAGGCCGATTTACTGCAACAACAACAACATTTCCAGGACGCTGAATCCCTACTGCAACGTGCACTTTCCGGCTATAAAACGACACTCTCCCGCTCCGGCATTGCAGCAACCCTGGCAGAACTGGGCCAACTATCTATGAGTCAGAGTCTCTGGCAGGATGCAAAAAATTATTTGATTAGATCCAATAAGGTTTTTCACTATATAGGAAATCTAGATAAGGTTATTCAAAATACCGAACACCTGATAAAAGTTGAAGCCTCTCTTGGCAATCTTGAACGCAGCAACTCGTTAATAGAATGGCTTGCCAATTTGCAAAAAAGGATCTGAATCAAACTACCAAAAAAAGCAGGTTACTCACTCCCATAAACAGAAAAGCTGGTGACAGCTTTATATTTGCGCCAATGTATCTAATACTATACTCTCCGCATTTGATTTTTTAGTATTCAGGTGCATCATTTTTTGTGGAGGGTAAGGCGAATAAACGCCGCT
>JAUXDP010000274.1 GCA_030618325.1 Methylococcaceae bacterium
GAAAAATTAGTCGTTCACGGATTCTTGTTCTATCTAGGCTTCCATTTTCTTTCTGAATATAGTTGTAGAAACTTATCAAGTTAGCTGAACAGACTAAAAAATCCATTCAGAGGCTTTAACGGAGCCATTGAGCGAGATACAGTACCACATGCTGGAAAGTTCAGGCTTTAGCTAGAAAGTCACATCAATTGTTTCTTGTTTATTTCCAAGAAGATCCTCGTATTCAATTTGAATTACGATGCTATTTAACTGGATATCAAAATCCTTCATTATTTGAGCAGTTTCAGAGTCTTTATACTCCTGCTGTTTCAAGCTATCTATTGTCAGATTAATTAAGGTTACATTCTCTCCCGCACGTAAAAAATAATTTGAATTCGAGAAGACATAAAAATTATCCCATATTACCTTTGTTTTGAATTCAAATAAGTCTGCGAGGTTAAGTACAGATTTTTCGTTTTTAATGAAATTAATTTTTGTAATGACGGCAGTCCCAAGGCCATCATTTTGCAAACCAACAAATTTTATCCCTGTAAATCCTGACGACCCTAAACTCAATAACGGTCGAATATTTGCTTTTGCGAATTCATTACTTTGTGATAGTTGCTCCCGAAATCGCTCGGCACTTCTTTTCTCGGTATTAAACGAAATAATCAAAGCTACTACGGCAACTATTAAAGAGAAGAGATTTGCTCCAATTTGAAGCCATTCGATTAAGCTAGTAGGTTTTTGTGATTTCACAATACTCCTTTTCTAACAAGTTATTATCTAGATCTCCCATATCAGCTATCGTCTGATAGATTGAGTCTCGATCGGCCACTGAGCCATAGTAGAAATGCTGTCAATCCCTTAAAAAGATGAAGATGTACTTTCTTATTGAAGTTTTTTCACGCTGGGTGCTTTAACTTCTAATACAGCTAATGGGTAGTAACAGAAACCAAGGCATCAAGTTTTTCTCGGGCTGTACCATTTTCAACAACCTGCTTTGCTACTTCTATTCCAGCTTGTAACGAATCAGTTAAATTGGCAGCATAGATTGCAGCACCAGCATTTAACAAAACGATATCTCGAGCGGGCCCAGGTTGGTTGTCAAGTACTGCCTTTACCATTGCAAGGCTTGATGTTGCGTCGGTTACGGCCAGATCTGACAATTGCCCTCTGGTAAAACCAAACTGTTCAGGAGTGATGGCATAAGTTGTGATTTCGCCATTTTTTAATTCGGCAATATGCGTTGGGGCGGCTATGCTGATTTCATCCAGTCCATCTTCGGCATTAACGACTAATACATGCTCACTACCCAGTTTTTGCAAGACCTGGGCTAGTGGCTCTACCCAACTTTGAGAAAAAACACCAATCAATTGATTGGGCGCACTGGCAGGGTTTGATAGCGGACCCAGCAGGTTAAATAAAGTTCTAACCCCCATTTCTTTGCGTGGGCCGATTGCATGTTTCATTGCGCCGTGATGCTTGGGTGCAAATAAAAAACCAACACCAATTTCATTCACACAAGCGACAACCTGTTCGGGTGATAAATCCAGATTAACGCCTGCCGCTTCCAGAACATCGGCGCTTCCTGATTGGCTCGATACTGAACGATTGCCGTGTTTTGCAACTTTGCCGCCAGCTGCGGCGACAACAAAGGCACAGGTAGTTGAAATATTGAAGGTATTAGCGCCATCGCCGCCGGTGCCACAAGTATCAATAATGTGATCGCCGGTAATGTCGACTTTGGTTGCCAGTTCACGCATTACTCCTGCAGCTGCGGCAATTTCATCAATGCTTTCGCCTTTACAGCGAAGTGCTATCAAGAAGCCGCCGATTTGTGCAGGTGTTGCATCACCGCTCATAATGATGTGCATGATTTCCTGCATTTCAGCACTGCTTAGATTTTTGTTATCTAATGCTGTCTGTATGGCTTCTTGCATGTTCATAACTAAGTTTCTCTACAGGAAATTACGCAACATGTCATGACCATGCTCGGTCAGAATGGATTCAGGATGAAACTGCACCCCTTCAATATCAAACTCTTTATGCCGAACCCCCATGATTTCTTCAATATTACCTGATTCATCTAAGGTCCACGCGGTGACTTCCAGACACTCAGGAAGTGTCGCCTGATCTATCACTAAAGAATGATAGCGGGTGGCTTCAAAAGGATTATTTAAGCCTTTAAAAACACCCCGGTCGTGGTGGTGAACCATCGATGTTTTACCGTGCATAATGCTTTTGGCATGAATAATATTTCCGCCAAAGGCATGGCCAATACTTTGATGGCCAAGACATACGCCTAAAATGGGATAAACGCCAGCGAACTCTTTAATTGCTGCTACCGAAATCCCCGCCTCTTTGGGTGTGCAAGGGCCAGGAGAAATGACAATTTTATCGGGTGACAGCGCTTTTATATCATCCAGGCTAACCTGGTCATTTCTGACTACTTCAACATCGGCACCTAATTCGCCAAAATACTGCACCAGATTGTAGGTAAAAGAATCATAGTTATCGATCATAACGATTTTTACTGCACTCATGAATCTTCACCGCTGTTGAGTCCAGCTTCTGCCATATTAACTGCCCGGAAAATTGCCCGGCCTTTGTTCATGGTTTCCTCCCACTCATTTTTTGGTATCGAATCATAAACAATTCCTGCACCAGCCTGAATATGCAGTGTGTTGTCTTTAATGACTGCGGTCCGAATAGCAATGGCAGTATCTAAATTACCGGACCAAGATAAATAGCCCACGGCACCGGAATAGACGCCTCTTTTTATCGGCTCCAGTTCATCAATTATTTCCATGGCTCGTATTTTTGGAGCACCACTGACCGTACCGGCAGGAAAGGTAGCAGCAAAAACATCAAAAGCATCTTTACCTTGTTGTAATTTCCCAGTGACATTAGAAACAATATGCATGACATGGGAATAACGCTCAACAATCATTTTCTCGGTTAGTTTAACCGAACCTATTTGTGATACACGCCCAGCATCATTTCTTCCTAAATCGATCAGCATTAGATGTTCTGCAAGTTCTTTAGGATCACTTAATAAATCCTGTTCTAACTCATTATCTTCCTGCGGGGTTTTTCCTCGTGGTCGGGTTCCGGCTATGGGTCTGACGGTAACCGTATCTTCTTCCAACCGCACCAGAATTTCTGGTGAAGAACCGACAATATGAAAATCATCAAGATTCAGGTAATACATATAAGGGGAAGGATTTAAACAACGCAGGGCGCGATATAAATCCAGCGGTGGCGCCGAATAGGGAACAGATAAACGTTGAGATAACACTACCTGCATAATATCACCTGCGACTATATATTCTTTCGCTTTTAATACCGCATCTTCAAACCCTTGCTGAGTAAAACCGGAAACGAAGTCGGTTTCATCGACTTGTTTCGGGTTGCTATTGCGTTTTGGTTTGGCTTTCTGGCCATGCAAGTGATATATCAGATCATCCAGACGAAAATTGGCGCGTTCATAAGCATTATTTTCTGCCGGATCCGCATGGGTCACTAGTAAGACTTTGCCAGACAGGTTATCAAATACCAACATTTCTTCCGAAACCATTAGCAAAATATCTGGATTTCCTAATGGGTCGGGTTTTCCCGTAGAACGCAAACGAGGTTCGATATAACCTATGGTTTCATAACCAAAATACCCTACCAGCCCACCATTAAAGCGAGGGATGTCTGGAATATCTGGAACTTTATACCGGGCTTTGAATTGCTCGATCCAGACAAGAGGGTTTTCATGCTCGGTAGTTTCTTGAATTTGGCCGTTTTTTTCGATTGTAATCGTATTACCGTTAATTTTAACGACCGTATTACACGGCAGCCCGATGATGGAGTAGCGCCCCCATTGTTCACCGCCATGGACAGATTCAAAAAGATAGGAATAAGGACCATCAGCTAATTTTAAATACGTACTCAGCGGCGTATCTAAATCAGCAAGAACTTCCCTAAAGATGGGTATCCTGTTATATCCCTGTTGGGTATAATCGTCGAATAACTCTGGTGTCATTAACCTTAACTCTTAGCTAAAAAATATTAGAACGGGTTCTAACATAGATACATTGCTCGGTTAGCATAAAAACTGTGCATTATAACTTTTTTTAGATCCAATATAAGATATTCTC
>JAUXDP010000076.1 GCA_030618325.1 Methylococcaceae bacterium
TTTTCTATGTTCAACTGAAAAAAAGACTACTTATAGACAGGTAGCGAGCAGGGTTTTTGCCCACTATTTTTTAAAATATAAAATAATTAATGGTTATTGCGCCACTGTTAGCGGTGGTCAAAAAAGCGATGTCCAGGCTAGTAGATTTAATTATTGCCAGGCATAATAAAAACCCCAATGCCATGCCAAGTGCAACTAGTCCCTCGATTACAAATAAACGCGAACGACCCTACGGGCCACTGTAAAGAAAAAAGATAAAAAACAAAGGGTAAAAAAAGGGTTAGTCCTGGGCAAGACGGAATCCGTGGAAGTAGTCGCGGGAGTCCGGGTCGTACCCGATACGGAGCGCCGAACGCAGGTGCGACGGTTCGCCGAGCCAGGAGCCGCCCCGCAGCACACGCAGGGAGCAATCACCCCCATTTTTCTCTAACCAGGGCGAGCCGTCATCAGGTGCTTTTTCATAGCTTTCGTGCCAGCAATCCTGCACCCATTCCCAAACGTTGCCAGACATATCATATAACCCAAACGCGTTGGGTTTTTTCTGGCCGACCGGATGCGTTTTATCATTCGAATTTTCGTCAAACCAGGCATAATCCTCCACGTTTTCTTCGTCATCCCAATAGTAATCGCTTATCGTCCCCGCTCTGGCGGCATACTCCCATTCGGCTTCTGATGGCAAACGATAAGGCTTGCCAGCCTTATCCGATAACCATTTGGCATAAGCCTGAGCGTCATCCCAGTTAATATTAATCACCGGGCGTTTACCTTGTCCCCAGCCTTCATCACTTGGTAAATCCAGGTCATTTGCCTTTACATACAACTCATACTGCTCAAAAGTTACTGGATATTTGGCCACAGAGAAAGGTTTGGCAATATTTACCTGATGAATGGGTTGTTTAGAAGAACGTTTATTACCACCCATATGAAATCTTCCGGCCGGTATTTCTACCATCTCGGGTTCGATGAATGTGTCATCGGATGCAGTTGAAGTCTTTAAGCCCGATTTTACTTGTTTTCGAGGCGCTACAGCTGTTTTAGCGGTTGTATGTGCAACGGAAGTTTCAGCACCGCCAGTTTTACCCGGACCGGCTAATCTTTCCACAGCGCTTGTTAATTTGCTAAATTCATCACTTTCAATTTCACCATTCCAGGCTGAAAAATTTTCAGCATGAAACCCACGAAAAGCAATCGGCTGGTTAATCGTTTCAAACAGAATCGGTACCAGAATTCTCCGTTCACGACCGATATTGGCCTCACCCTTGACCCAATCCGACTTTTTAGAAGCTGTCGACCAGCCGACGATCATGCATGCAGATTGATCGATTGCCTGTTCAATCACATCTTCAAAATCCTGCCCCGCCAGCAGAGTGCTTCTATCCCAAAAGACTGACCAACCTTGTTTTTCCAAAGCTGTCGCCAATCGTTTTGATTTTTCTATATCCTCACTGGCATAACTTAAAAAAATATCGTACAAAATATTTCCTGCTTTAAATTAAAATAATCTTTCGGTTTTGCGCTTTCAGCTTGTAAAGTTAGGTATCTACCTCTTCCAGGACGGTCAAATCCTCCACATTCGCCATCGCGGCAAGCGCCTGGGCGTAATTGCGCAATCGAGGTTGAAGATTATAGCGGGATATTCAGGTCTTTCGGCACGATACAACTAACACGTAACCCGCATAAATTCATCAACAGGTTGGTAGTAATAGCGAAAGCGTATTCCGCCTTGACAGAGTCGCAACCATTCGGTGCAATACGCTTTCGCTATTGCACCCTACGAATTACACTTTCCCGCGTTTTAAATGGGGTTAAGTTAACCCCATTTCCCCACCCATGATTGAACTATTAGTTAGCTTTCAGAAAAGCTTCTTTGAGTTGTTTATAGAACTCAACGCCTTTAGCAACATGCCCTTTAGCTGTTTCCAGGTCATCTTTTTTCGCTGCTGTTCTCGCCTTTTTCATTTGTGTTCCTGCCTTGGTTTTGTATACGGCGGCACGACGGGTTGCATGAATTTCTTTTGCCATTTGTTTGGTGTCGGCAAGAAGGCTCAGAACGGTCTCCTTATCAGCTCCACTTTCTAAAGCGGCTAGTGCTTTTTCTGATCTTTCGATAGTGGTGTTAATTGAGGCTTTAATCTCCTCCAATGTTGCATTTTCGATTTTTCCTGCTGCGAAGGTGGTTGTAGAAACGGTAGTAACTGCGCAGATCAGAAAAAAGGCTAGTATAATTTTTTTTGTTAAGTACATGGTCAAATCTTCCTCGGTTGGTTGTTCAATACAAAATGTAATAACGCTCTATCATGTATTGAACATGATATCCCTTTCATGCTCAAAAATCGATTATAGAAAGTCTAATTAAATATTTACCAATACTTAATTAATGTCATTAGTGCATCGAGTACTGAATATTAAACGCTACGAATTAACGAAAATGTTGAATATTTCCATATTTGATATGATGAGCAAAAAAATAGTTATGCAGGAAAACTGAACAATGAAAATGAGTGCCCAAGAATTTCTGGACTGGGAATCAAAAAGCATTACCTTGCTGGCCATGTCAGGAGCAGGAAAAACGACATTGGCCAATAAATTACCCAAAAAAAAGTGGTTTCATTATTCCGCTGATTATCGAATTGGCACCCAATATTTGGAAGAACCTATTTTAGACAATATTAAACGCCAGGCCATGGATGTGCCTTTTTTACAAGAATTGTTACTTTCTGATTCTATCTATATATGCAATAACATTACGGTTGATAATCTTGCTCCGGTTTCAAGTTTCCTTGGAAAAATAGGCAATCCGGAATTGGGTGGTTTATCTTTACAAGAATTTAAAAGAAGGCAGCGGCTTCACCGCAGTGCTGAAATTGCAGCAATGAAAGATGTACCTGAATTTATCCGTAAAGCTGAAGATATTTATGATTATAAGCATTTCATCAATGATGCTGGGGGCAGCGTTTGTGAGCTTGATGATCCGGAAACATTAGCGATATTGGCTGAGCATACCTTGATTGTGTATATCAAGATACCTGATAATCTTGAACAAACTATTATCGACCGCGCCAAATCTGATCCCAAGCCCTTATATTATCGTGAGGAATTTCTTGACCAGAAGCTGGATGAATATTTGCAGTTAAAAGATCTAAGTAATACAGATGCTATTGTTCCTGATGATTTTGTCAGCTGGGTTTTTCCAGAACTATTTAAATCACGCTTGCCTCGCTATCAGGCAATAGTAGACCAATATGGTTATACCATTGATGCAAGTGAAGCAGGGGAAATAGTGGATGAAGATGATTTTATCCAGCTTATTGCCAAAGCCATAGACCAACAAGGATTGAGTAACTAATGCCTATTGTTGCGCATACCAACTTACCCACCTTCCAGCGACTGCGTGAAGAAGGTGAGGTCGTTTTAAGTCCCGACCGGGCCAGTCATCAGGATATCAGGGAAATCCATATTGGCTTACTCAATATGATGCCAGATACTGCGCTTGAAGCTACTGAAAGACAATTTTTCAGACTGGTCGGTGCTTGCAATCAGATTGCCCAATTTCATATTCACCTGTTTACCATAGGCTGTTTGGAGCGAGGTGAAGATGCGAAAAAGCATATTGAAAAATACTATGAATCGTTTGCAAAGATCCAACAGGATGGATTGGATGCCTTAATCATCAGTGGCGCTAATGTTACCCACCCACATATTCCGGAAGAAGAATTTTGGGTACCGTTGACTGAGGTATTTGAATGGGCAAAGAAAAATGTTACCTCGATCCTTTGTTCCTGCCTGGCTACCCATGCTTTGATCCATCATTGTTATGGTATTGAGCGAACTCATTTGCCAGCAAAACGCTGGGGGGTTTATTCGCATAAATTATTGGATCGGTTACATCCCTTGGTAGCAGATATCAACACTCGGTTTGATGTGCCGCATTCCCGTTTTAATGAAATATTTCAGGATGATATGGAAGCAAAAGGACTAAAAGTATTAGCAGCTAGTCCAGAAGCTGGTGCTCATTTGGCAGTTAGTCCAGATGGTATTCGAATAGTGTTCTTTCAAGGACATCCTGAATACGATGAGGTAAGTTTGTTGAAAGAGTACAAACGGGAAGTTATACGTTTTTACCAAAATGAGAGAGATGATTACCCTCCCTTTCCAGAAAATTATTTTAATGAGATTGCTACACAGATTCTTTTAGATTACGAAACACATGTAAAGGATAAAAAAATTGCGGGGGGAAACCTAAAAGATTTCCCCGAACAACAGATAGTAGAGCATCTGGATAACACCTGGAGAGATACCGCCAAGGCCGTGATTAACAATTGGTTGGGGAAAGTTTATCAAATCACCAATCAGGACCGGAGATTACCATTTATGGAGGGTATAGACCCTAACAATCCATTAAATTTATAAATGGACTATCTGCAACAAGCAATTGACTTGGCAACGGAAAATTCCAAGTTAGGCTTGGGCGGGCCATATGGCGCGGTAATCGTGCGAGGCGATGAAGTATTAGCTAGTAGTACTAATTTGGTGACAAAAAATAATGACCCTACCGCCCACGCAGAAATTATAGCTATTCGCCACGCTTGTAGTCGATTAAATGATTTCCAACTAACCGATTGTATTTTGTACAGTAGTTGTGAACCTTGCCCAATGTGTCTAGCTGCAATTTATTGGGCCAGGCTGAAAGCGGTTTATTATGCTTGCGATCGTCATGATGCTGCAAGATCAGGGTTTGATGATAGCTTCATTTATGACGAAATTCAGTTAGCTCCTAGCCAACGACAAATTCCGATGCAGCAAGTCAAAATGATCGATGCCAATAAACCTTTTCAAGCCTGGAAAAACTCTCAAACGAAAATAGCCTACTGGTCGCTTGGCTCTTCTTCAACAGAATTAGTTCTTTCTGAAATTTTCAGCAACCAACCATCTTTTTTTACGCAGTCTGGGAAATCGAAAGTAACAGCTCTGACGCTAACTCGCGCATACGTATTCTCTAGTGAAGCAGGAATCTTTCCTTTAACCAGAAAAAAACTATTCCGGTTTATTACACTCACTTCTGTTGGTATTTTTTTTACAGTTACAGTTACTTTATCTGGGTCGCTCCACTTCGGTAGAGTAAAAGAAAATTCTGATTCAGGTGGAACCTCCGCATGGTTCTCGGGTTGAATGCTCCTTAGCCGTGGTAATTTACAAACTTTTTTTTCTTCTTCAGCCGTGGCAGTGTGTGTAAAAAAAATAATGCTGAATGCTTGTATTATTGCGAGTAATTGTATCTTACGCTTTGTTTTCACCATTAGGTACTCCCCCTTTAATTTAAAGATTGCCTTTTTTTCTTATTAGAACTAGTACTCCAACAACTTTGGTCTGATAGACAGAAAAATGAGTTAAATTTAAGGAGCAATGAAGAAGAGCATTATATTATTTCTCCTCACCCAACCCTCTCCAGCAAGAGAGGGCTTAAGAGCAAAAGCTCTCGTCTAAATCCCTCTCTTGCTGGAGAGGGCTGGGTGAGGAGATATTAATAAATGCTTTTTTCCATATTCTCTTAGGATTTACTCATCAAACCAATATTGATAGAACGCTAGAGTATAACGCTGTTAACGAATAATTTCCGGTAACAATCGGTATTCCAGTTCATTGTCCTTCTGTTTGCCAGTATTCAAAGGATCTAATACACGACCCAGCCCCACAGTATTTTCAAAAGCACGCCGACTGCCAGACGTTTTAATTTTAAAATAATTGATGCCTGATTTTATTTTTAACCAGTGCACGGCTTCAGTTATTGGTAAAGAAGTCAGGTAATCTGTCACTTTGCTCATCCCCGTCATGCCCTTGATGCCTGAGACTTTTAAAATGATTGTTCCAAGCTCTAATGACTCAGGCTTAACTGCATAATATGCTGACAGCTTATCGTAAGCCCCTTGCACTCCGGACAGGATAGACTCATCTAAACTACTGCATTGTTTGCTCCATTGTTTGACGTTATTGTTGAAGTAAAAAGCCCATTCTGATACCCAGCACTTTTTTCTTTTGTTTTTATTCACGCGTCCGACCAGCATTGAAGTGGTTCCATAACGATCAGATACTTCATACAAATGCTCAGAATAAGCCCCTAAAATATCGTTAATAGAGATTTTTTGTCGTTCTTCAAGATCCATTAATGGGAACAATATGGGTAAGCCTTTTCGTTTAGCCGCTTTACTAAGCGCGTTAGCAATTTCAGGCATTTGCTCTTCATTGTAGATTTTCCTTTTTCCGCCTTCATCCACCACCAGCCATACCAGCATTTCATCCCTTATCGCACTCCAAATACCCAAATTGCTTGAGCGCATTAATTCCATTAGTGCATGTTCATCAAATTTAACGCGCATGACTCGTGTTGAACCATTATCACCAACATTGGAAGGGATAAGAGAGTATTGAAACTGGGTTGTATAACGTGAGGCATCGTCCAGGGCAATTTTCACGGTAGGATTTTCCAGAATATTCTCCCCTACCATCACCTTTTTAAGAACAATGATTAAAGCCTGCTTGATGGCTTTATTACGATCTTCCAGTGAACCACTTTTGGTGACCACCTCTGCTTCGAATAACCCCTGCACCTCGACAGATATGGCGCTGCCTGAATAACAGAGCAAAAAAATGAAAAAAGTCTTAATAAGTCGCTTCATATCCTCACACAAAATATACGTTGTCTTGTACAATATTCACAGATTCTAGTTTAATTTTAGCAGTAAGAGAATAATATTGAGCGAACAAAATAAAGAAAGCCTAAGTTATAAGAGTGCCGGGGTAAACATTGAGGCAGGTAACGACTTGGTTGATCGTATCAAACCAATCGCTGAAAAAACACGCACCAAGGGCGTATTGTCTGGTCTGGGTGGTTTTGGCTCGATGTTTGAATTACCTCTGGACAAGTATAAACAACCCATTTTGGTATCGGGTACCGATGGGGTTGGTACTAAACTTAAATTAGCCAGTGAAATGGGCGTGCACAATAGTATTGGTATCGATCTGGTTGCGATGTGTGTTAATGACATCATAGTCCAGGGTGCGGAACCTTTATTCTTTTTAGACTATTTTGCTTCTGGTAAATTGGATGTTGAGGTCGCCGCATCGGTAGTAGAAGGAATTGGAAAAGGCTGTACATTGGCCGGTGCCGCTTTGGTTGGTGGCGAAACTGCGGAAATGCCGGGAATGTATGCAGAAGGTGACTATGATTTGGCAGGGTTTTGTGTGGGTATCGTCGAAAAAGCTAAAATCATTGATGGCACAAAAGTTAAAGCTGGTGATAAATTACTCGGCCTGGCCTCATCAGGCCCTCATTCTAACGGTTATTCGCTGATCCGAAAAATCATAGAACATAGCCAGGTGGCATTAACGGAGCCATTACAGAGTAAAACTCTCGGCGAAGTAATGCTTGAGCCCACTCGTATTTATGTCAAATCTTTAATGGCATTATTTGATGCTATTCAAGTACATGCCCTGGCCCATATCACCGGTGGTGGCATTACTGAAAATCTTCCTCGGGTGCTACCAAACGATCTGTCGGCAACCATAGATTTATCTGCATGGCAACGCCCGGAAGCTTTTCAGTGGTTACAGCAACACGGGAATGTTTCTGAAAGTGAAATGTTGAAAACCTTTAATTGCGGTATAGGCATGATTATCTGCGTTGACGCAGAAGATGAGGAAAAAACCTTAAGCATCCTTGCCGAGCAGGGCGAAACAGTTTGTCAAATTGGAGAAATTGTTACTTCTACTGGGCAAGCAAAGGTTTTATATAACACCTAAGTTAAATGTAAATGAAATATATACATACTGATAATTGGGTGTCTAAAATACAGGGTGGTATTAATTTATATCCATTTGAAGAATTGTGTATTGATGAGCTTATCAATATCGTACCTAATCCAATAAAAGATACTTTAATTGAACAGTTTAAAATGTTGAACTTAGGTCAAAGAGAGGTTGATAGTCGAGCATTAAATTTTTATCGAATAAAATGGGGAATTCTTTCCACTAAAAACATTCCTAAGCTTTCTACAAAACAACAAGAAACTAAGTTACTTAAAATTGAAATAACTCTAAACAATAAAGATAATATTCATATTAACTATTGGGTAGTGAATGGAATATTTTTTCAAATTACATTCAACAAAGATATTTCTAAATACAAAAATATAAATGTATTAAACGTAACAAAGGTTGTTAAAGCATGGCAATCAAATATAAACATTTAACAAGTGTATTAAGCCAATTTTGCTTCCAAACTGTTCACTAAATCCGCTTCCAGACCAAGCGCAGATGCCAGTTCATTTAAAAACAATCGCTCTTGAACCTGATCGACATCAAGGATAACACGAGAAACCAGATACATTTCTGCTGCCATTTCTGGGGAATCGGCACTTGCTGCGAGAGTTTTGATATCGACTGGTTGTGTTAATTCATCCTCTATGGATTGGGCGGTGTCTGACTGTAAACCCAATGCTTTAATTTGCTCGACAATTTTGGTTCGTTCGCTATCGTCAATATGACCATCGACCTTAGCCGCAGCAATCATAGCTTTTAATAAAACCAAACTACGTTTTTCTTTGGCATCATCTGACAATTCATTGATGGGATCACCTGCAACTTCTATCTCGCCTGAGTTTTGTTTTTGCCATTCTTGAAAGGTTTGATAAGCGAGACCACCGATCGCTGCCAAACTGCCCAGTTTCAACGTTGCTCCGGTTAATTTTCTTCCAGCGCCAGTTCCCAATAATAAGGCGATAGCACCTGCAGCCAAGGCGCCTTTGCCGGCAGTTGACAACATAGCTTTACGCGCTTCCGGATCTTCGGGAATATCTAACTTATCTTCAGCTATATCAATACCTTTATCGACATATTCCTTACCTGTATTTAAAAATAAATCCAAAATCTGTTGAGCATTCATTCTATTCTCCTGAGTATTTTATGGTTTATTGTTTTAGTGGGATAACGTCTACACTTCGTGTTGGAGCTTCTTGTTAGCAGCATTTTTACCAATCGCGATAAATTGCTTAATATAGTTTACTTCAATATCCCTAGTTCGCAACACGGCAAATAGTTTTTTATGAATGCCCTCTACACCGAGACGAATTTTTTGGACTGCCACACTTTTTACATAATCATCAGCCAACCATTCGGGTAACACACAAACACCGCGCCCCAACGTAGTCATTTGTAACATTAACTCTATGGATTCGATTTTTTTGATGCTTGCTGGTTTGACACAGGCTGGGTTTAAGAATTCTGTCAAAATATCTAAGCGCTCCGGAGATACTGGGAAAGTTAGCAATGTTTCATTTGCCAGGTTTTCAGCCGTGATAGATTTCATGTTTGCTAAAGGATCTTTGTCAGATACCAAAAGTACCAGTTCGTATTCTGCTAATTGTTGATAATGAATATTTTCTTTTTTCTCCATATCTGGTGTTATAAGAATATCAATATGATGATTTAACAATCCCACCATCCCGGAAAACTGAAATTTATTGACGATATTAATATCCACATCTGGCATTTGTTCCAGAAATAACCCGATCACCCCGGTTAACCATTTATGACAAGGATAACATTCCACACCAACCCGCAGCACACCTTGGAGACCCTCACCATATGCCTTGAGTGTATGCTCTGCCTGTACTAAAACGGGCAATACATGCTGAGCTGTTTTTAATAACAATTCCCCGGCTTGAGTCAGCCTCAAACGCCTGCCTTCTCTTTCCCAAAGCGTCACTTCCAACTTCTTTTCCAGATAGCGAATTTGATGAGACAGTGCAGATTGACTCAAACACAGGTTGTTTGCCGCCTCGGTCAACGTGCCTGTCTCATGCAATGCCTGAATAATTCTAAGATGACTATGCTCTATCATTTATGAGAAAACCTCATGAAACACGTAAAAACCATCATTATTATTCATGTCTGCGCAAAAGTATACTGCTCCCTTTTTATCCACTGAATAGTTTCAATCATGGTTACAACACATAATCTTGGCTTTCCCCGGATTGGCAAAAATCGGGAATTAAAATTTGCTCTCGAAAAATACTGGAAAAATGATATTTCTCAAAATGAGCTTTTAACAATCGCAGCTTCATTACGCCAACAGCACTGGCAAAATCAATCCACACTGGACTTAGTACCTGTGGGTGATTTTTCATTTTACGATCAGGTGCTTGACACCAGTTTTTTGCTGGGAAATATTCCCGACCGTGCAAGTGAATTATCAGGTAATGAACTGGATAATTATTTTCGCGTGGCAAGGGGCCGTGCATCCTCGAATGAACCAGAGTCCTCTTGTATACAAGCAGGGGAAATGACCAAATGGTTTGATACCAATTATCACTACATCGTGCCAGAATTTGATAACAACACATCATTTTCACTCCATGCTGATCGTCTGCTAGAACAGATTGCAGAAGCCAAACAACAAGGTATCAATGCTAAACCTGTCATTATCGGGCCAGTTACCTACTTATGGTTAAGCAAATCTAAAGACGGCTCAGACAAATTAGCCTTATTGGATAATCTTTTAACTGTGTACGGCCAGTTATTTAGCGAGCTTGAAACGGCAGGGGTTGAATGGGTGCAAATTGACGAACCTATTTTGGTAACAGAACTCTCCCCAAAATGGCAACATGCTTTTAGAAAAGCCTATTATGATCTCCAGCGTACATCACTAAATTTATTGCTGGCCACCTACTTCGGGCAATTGCAGGAAAATTTGAAATTAGCTTGCGAACTGCCTATTAATGGCTTACATATTGATGCCATCAACGCCAAAGATGAAGTAGCCAAAATTGTTGACTGGTTACCTAGCCATAAAATTCTTTCATTGGGCGTTATAGATGGCCGTAATATCTGGAAAACAGACCTGCAACAAATCCTGCACTGGTTAAAGCCCTTCTATGAACGCTTGCAAGATAGACTGTGGCTTGCACCATCCTGTTCATTGCTTCATGTGCCTGTTGATCTGGATAGCGAACAAAACCTGGATACTGAAATTCAATCATGGCTGGCTTTCGCTATCCAAAAGCTAGATGAACTCGATACCCTTGCAATAGCCCTGAATGATGGCAATGATGCTGTTGTAGGAAAATTATCAGAAAATAACGATGCTATTAGTAGTAGAAAACAGTCGAGCCGTGTTCATAATAAAGACGTAAAAATACGCACAGCAGAAATTACGGATGTTATGAGAAAACGCCAATCTGCCTATAAGGAAAGAGCCATTTTACAGCGAGACAAATTTAACCTGCCTCTTTACCCTACAACCACGATTGACTCATTCCCACAAACACAGGAAATCCGACAAGCCAGACGAGAACTCCGGGCAGGTAAACTATCCGAAGATGCCTATCGTGTAGCGATGCAAAATGAAATTAAACGCAGTATACGTGAGCAAGAAGAATTGGGATTAGATGTATTCGTACACGGTGAACCTGAAAGAAATGACATGGTGGAATACTTTGGTGAGCAATTAACGGGTTATGCTTTTAGCCAGTTTGGTTGGGTTCAATCCTATGGTTCTCGCTGTGTTAAGCCACCTATTATTTATGGTGATATTGCCCGTCCCTCTCTCATGACAGTGGATTGGATAAAGTACGCCCAATCACTGACAGATAAGCCGGTAAAAGGCATGCTGACAGGGCCTGTCACTATTTTAAACTGGTCATTTGTACGCGATGACCAGT
>JAUXDP010000235.1 GCA_030618325.1 Methylococcaceae bacterium
GAACAGCAACCCATGGGTATAGAAAATAATGATCAACTGTAAAAAGAACAAAGCTATGAAACGTTTACTAATAATCCTTGCCAGTGTTGCATTCCTATCCTCATGTGAGCATTTGGGGCCTCACCCAAATAAAAAAATACCACTGATAACTGTAGAAGATCCTACAAAAGATAATACTGAAGATTTAGTATTGGACCAACTAAGTAACGAAGCATTAGCTGATGATGCTAAAAAAACGTTGAAGGATGAATTTTATCGAGGAACGGGTAGATTCGTCAAATCAACAGGAAAACCGGGGAAACCTAAAAAAAGCTCGGCATCCGGTAAATTTACGCTTAATTTTGAGGATGCTGCACTCAGCGAGGTTATAAAAGTAATTCTTAGCGATACCCTCAATGAAAGTTACATGGTTAGTCCTAAGGTTATCGGTAAAGTCACATTACAAACATCCAGACCACTAACCAAGGAAGAGCTGCTACCAACACTGGAATTGTTATTACAAGTTAATAATGCGGCATTAATTAAAGACGGTACGATGTATCGAATTGAACCATTAAACAGCGCATTGAAAGGTGGCGTAGCAATAGGTATGGCCGGAAAAACACCCTCTTCTGGCTATCAAGTACAAATCATGCCCTTACAGTATGTTAGCGTAGAAGAAATGCAGGATATCCTCAAACCCTCGGTATCTGCCACTGCCATTGTTAGAGCGGACAAGGCTAGAAATATATTAATGGTAGCTGGAACAGCAAAAGAATTGGAAGGCATTAAACAAATAGTGGCAACTTTTGATGTTGACTATATGCAGGGTATGTCTTTCGGGATTTTTCCTCTGCAAAATAGCGATGTAGAAACGATCAATAAGGAATTGGAAGAAGTTTTCAATAGCGCTGATGGCAATCCGATGGCCGGAATGTTTAAATTGGTTCCCCTAGAACGTTTGAATGCGATTCTTGTCATTACACCCCAACCAAGATACCTCGATAAAATAAAGTTATGGATTACTCGCCTGGATAAGTCTAGCAGCTCAGCTGGGGGTGGGGTTATTGTTTATCGGGTGCAACATATTAAAGCAGTCGATTTAGCGGCAACATTGAATGAAATATTTGCAGGTGGAGAAAAGAAAAAAACCAAAAAACCTACCGTCGCACCAGGTCGAACAGCGACTAAAATAAGCAGCAAGAAAAATAAAACAACAAACAGTAAGATAACCAAAAGGACTACTACCAGCAGACAATCAAGTGCGACTGATATTTCTGGAATCAATGATGTCAAGATTATTGCTGATGAACCAAATAATACTATTGTTGTTGTTGCTACACCACAGGAATATGAAACGATTAAGGCAGTTATTAAAGAATTGGATGTGATGCCTCTGCAAGTTTTGATTGAAGCAACGATTATAGAAGTTCGTTTGACAGAGCAAACAAAATATGGGGTTAGTTGGGGCTTTGGGAGTGCCGGGAATATCGGCTCAACTACTGACGACGATGGTAACACTACAGTTACAGGTGATGCCGCGAGCAGAGGAATGGCACAGTTAGGCGCTTTAGCAACTACTGCAGCTGCAGCTGCCGGCTCAGGAGGTTTTTCCTATGTAATAAGTAACGCAGCGAATACCGTTCAGGCTGCTATAGAAGCATTTGGTAAGGATGATAATATCAATGTTCTTTCTTCACCATCATTATTGGTATTGAATAATCATGAAGCGAGAATAAATGTCGGTAACCAAGTCCCTGTTCGTACCAATGAAACCACAAGTCTTGGCTCTGGTATAGGTAGTGATACAGCAGTTAGTAGCGGGATAGAAACGACAGATACCGGGGTAGAATTAAAAGTTACGCCGCGGGTAAATGCTAATGGTGTTGTCATTATGGAAATAGAACAGAGCGTAAAAGAAGCAAATAAAACTGACACTTCAGGCATCGATTCGCCAACCATTCTTAATCGTGAAATTAATACCTCTGTCGCTGTGCATAGTGGTGAAACAGTGGTTTTAGGCGGACTAATAAATGAAAGCTATAGTGATAGTATAACAGGTATACCCTGGTTTAAAGATCTCCCTTATATTGGGCCTTTGTTTGGTGTAACCGATCGCAAAAAAGAAAAAGATGAGCTAATCGTTTTAATTACACCCAGAGTGGTACAAAACAAAGCTGATGCCAGAAGAGTAACTCGTGAATATCAACTAAGATTGCCAAGTTTATATGAAATTGAAGATAATCTTAATGATATCAGTGAAGATTTGAAGCATTTGCATACCCATCATATTGATCCCAATTAATTGATTGGGTTTGCTTAGCCAGATTATTGATTTACCACAAATACGTATTTTCTAATTGAATAATTAGCCTGAATACCACAACCCTCATTGGTAAAAGAACAGGCTTTTCTCTATTCGTACAGTTATATGAGAGCTACTTTTTGTAGCTCTCAGCCTTATCAAGTAATTTCAGCTAATCAAGTACCCATTCCCATCTCTTCTTGATATGTTTTCCTTATTTATCAAAGGTAATGTTGGAAAATGGTAAGGACGATGAGTGAGATTACAGGATTTAAATTGTACTGTAAGCCCTTGGGCAAGTACTTTTCCAATTGGTAATAGCCAAGTGCACTTCCTGCAAATACATAACACCCTAAAAACCAATGTATTGCGAGGCCCTGTGCTACATACATACCCTCAGTAAGGTTTATAATTCTTGGTTTTTTTTCGTTGTTGAAATCCATAATAGCTTTCATTCCAACACCATAAATTAATTAACTGATTTGTCGTCAGTTTAGACTCATTTCGTATTGGAGAAGGCTCCATATTGATTAATCTTGCCACAATCAATACAATACTCTGTTTTGTCTTAAATTACCGTTGTCAGGTGATTACTTTATTTATCGTTGAGTATAACAATGAAAGCTTGTGAAAATTGTAGTTCTAATCGAGTCCATATTGGCGAAAACCACAAAAAAATATCTTCTTTTCAGCAGATATGGGGGGTAGCTTTAGTTTATGTGCCAATACTTTCAATACCCTTTGTTTTTTTCAGTGCTTATGTAACCTATCTGCACTTGAAATTAATGGGTGCAAAAAATATCAAAAAATATTCTGACTTTCTTCCAGATAGAAAAAGCCATCGCTATAGCATGAAAAACCAGATAACGATGGAACCAGGTTACAAATTAAGTCCTACTCAAACAAAATTATACTGGCTTTTCAACTGCACCTGGTATTGCCCAAGCAGTGTAGCCTTGTTTGAATGGCATACTTATCTGGTAAAGCTGGTCGAAAACTGGTGGTGCCCTTTCACTCATGGAACCAAAGAAGCATATAAAAATGCTTCAATTGACAAATCCTTTTGGCATATTTTTCCTGAAGAAGTTAAAAAAATGGAACAGGATGATATTGATAACCCAATGTGGAATGATGAAAATGACTCTGAATCTGTAGATGCGAGTAGTAAAGATAAATAGTGACAACCTGATAGTTACTAATTAAAAAATAAAACTAGAGGAAGTATAAGTATGTGTTGGAGTGGTGAAGCATCTGGTGTTCTTGCTGTTGCTGGATTATCAACAGCCGTTTACGTTTATCGAAAGAAGGAATCCAGCGAGCTTTGGATTCCGTTAGTCTACTTTTCCTTAATGGAATTGTTACAGGCACTTACCTATATCTATATCGACGAATGTGATTTACCTCAGAATCAGATATTGACGCTATTTGGCTATCTTCACATTGCATTTCAGCCCTTTTTCGTCAATATGGTCGCAATGTATTTCATACCCAAAGAAGTCAAGCAAAAGATCAGGACAACCGTTTACACACTTAGCTCTATTGCAGCCATTGCCATGATGGTTAAAATGTATCCGTTTGCCTGGGCGGGTGTTTGCAAAGTGGGTGTGGAAGGTTTTTGTGGAACCCAAACCTGCTCTGTTTCCGGTGCTTGGCACATTGCCTGGCAGTTACCGCTCAATGGCTTAATGTCGGGCAATGTTGCCTGGCTACCCGGTTATGAATGGGGTTTACATGTATTTGCCTACTCGTTGGCTGCGTTTTATTTACCTATTGTTTATGGTTCGTGGCGATTCGTCGGGTTTCATTACTTAATTGGCCCGTTGATTTCTGATATTCTGACGGATGATCCTAACGAATATGCCGCTGTCTGGTGTCTGTTCTCTATCGCGCTATGCGTCTCTGTGATAAAAACACCGGTCAGGAAGTATTTACACGTTAAGAATTGGCCTTATTACAAGAAAATAGTCTCCGAATCTGACTCATCCTGAACAAATAATCTTTTGGAAAACGCGCATAGAAGACATGCAAAAGACAAGTCAATTGTCCAATATTAATTCATGCGCGCCCTCTTCTTGGCTGATTAGATAACCACACATTGGTTTCGGCCTTTGCTCTTTGCAGAATACAAACCCTGATCAGCACGCTCAAACAAGGAATCAAAACTATCCGAATCCAAGTATTGGGTTATGCCGCAGGAAATGGTAACCAATATAGCTTTACCCCCAGCATTAAAGCCACCTTTTTCAATAATAGTCCGGATTTTTTCCGCCATAATTAAACCTGATTCTTTGCTTGTGTCGGGAAGTAGCATAACGAATTCTTCGCCACCAAATCGAGCCACGAAGTCTGTCTGTCGACAGTTTTTGGTTAATAGGCTGGAAATAAGCAATAAGGTTTTATCACCTGCCTTGTGACCATAATTATCATTGATCTTCTTAAAGTGATCCACATCCCAAATAATCATCGTTAAAGGGGTTTTGTAGCGTTGCCATCGCGCAACCTCAGTGGCCAATTGCTCTTCATAAGCTCGCCTATTCGGCAAACCGGTTAATTGATCTCTCAGTGCTTTGTCCCGGGCAATTTGCAGCTTGTCTTTTAAATCTTTGGATTCAGTCTCCATCACCTGAATTTTGGAGCTCATCTTCTTAAGTTGGTTTTGCGTTTCAGTATGTAGTTGGTCTTCCTCTTGTTTATGTTCGTTGATTTGTTGCGCAATTTCTTCAAGGCGTGTTGTAATTAATTGCTTCAGCAG
>JAUXDP010000048.1 GCA_030618325.1 Methylococcaceae bacterium
GTTTATGGCCTTGGCTGCGATCCTTTGAATGCAGATGCCATACAACGAATTTTAGAACTCAAACAACGCCCTGTTGCAAAGGGCATGATTTTGATTGCGGCAAACTTTCAGCAAATTGAAGATTATGTTGAAATTGATGACGCCATAAAAAAGCGCATTACTCCAACCTGGCCAGGCCCCCATACCTGGGTATTACCCGCACAACCTTGGGTGCCTGAGTATCTAACGGGGGATCATCAAACAATTGCGGTAAGGATCACAGACCATCCAATTGCAGCTAAAATCTGTGAACAATTCGGCCACGCTATTATTTCAACTAGCGCCAACCCCAGCGGATTAAAACCACCAAAAACATTACTGCAGCTTAGAAAATATTTTTCTCCGCAGGACTTGCTGATTGTTTCAGGATCAACCGGGGATTTAAATCAACCAACAACGATTAGAAATGGGGTGACTGGGGAGCGGTTGCGATGAATAAGGGCTTAGATTCAACTCATAATCCCAAAATTTTCTATGTAGGAGAGGCTTTAGCCGCGATATCGCGGCTAAAGCCTCTCCTACAAAATATCATAAACTACTGTAAGAACAATATTCTGATACTAGAATTCCATCCGCAACCCTGCGGTAAAAATATGGCTTTCAACATTTTTTAATTCAAGAACGGTCTCGTAGTCCAAGAAGGCCTGAAAGCCATGTTTGAAATCAGCTGAGACGCCAACGCCAATATTAAAATAATCCCCATCCAAACGATCAGATTCAAGCGTCAAGGTGTTATTTCTAGGGTCATTGACATAAGAGACACTGAATTCTCTGGCGTTATCAAAAAACTCGTGATGCCATTCAATCCGAAAATGAGGAACGATAACTGCGAATGACTGGCTAAACGCATACGATATTTGTCCACCAAGAACTGACTCAAGAGAATCGACTTCCTGATCAGCTACACGCAAGTCAAGGCCTTGGGCTCCATGCTCCTTATAGCTGTCAATACTGGCATTCATATAGGTCATTCGAATATAAGGACCATAGGTTAAGCTCCCAGTATGAAAATTATATCCACTGGCCAAACTACCATAAAACTGCTCCCCTTCCGGTGTTGCAAACGCAGTTCTATTAATAGCAGAAACACTGGTATTTGATGCTACCAAAATCTTTCTTTCAATCTCATAGTCAGACCACCCATAGGTAAAAACACCATCGACATAAAAATCACCCGCATAAAAAGTCGAGTAGGCGGAAATATTATAATTATCCGCCTCAACACCGCCGCCTCCAACATCAATAGATTGTGCAAAATCAAGGTTCAGGTGTGAATACCCCCCCGCGATGCCTACTATCAAATTATCTAACACTCGATAATCGATTCCAGTAATGACGCCTATACTATGAAAATCACTGGCATTTTCTCTTTCAGTCCTATCGGTTTCACCAAAGCCACCAATGGTATTAATAAAAAAACCCAGACGACTTGATGACAACAGATCATCGTCGCCCGCAGATCCACCCCATGAATTGCCTGGTTTCGCACCTGCAAGATCAAAAGATTTCCAGTTCGGTTGAAAAGAAGCTAAAGCAAAAGAACTTCCTTTGCGAATTTTATTGATGTGTGCCGCGATGCTACTATATTGGCTCATTGATGCTTCAGCTGAAATGGTTAGTGGTGCAAAAGTTTCTTCACTCACTACATTTTGATAACCTCCAGCTAATGCCGAAGCCCCTAACCCACGACTAAAATCTGTATTCCCTGATCCGTTTAATTCATTTGCAGATTGCACCATGGATCGGCAAGCACCAAACAAGTCCTGCTGCTGTGCATTTTGTACATTTTGACCACCTTGAAACCCTTTACAAGTTGCCCGTACAAATTGCTCACTGTTGGTTTGTAATCGACTAAAACTACCAAGACCTTGTGCGACTATATTTGTTGAAAAAACAACCATTGATACAAGCCCGAATTTAATATAATTATTATTTATCACCATCCTTCCCCTCATCTAACTTAAATTATAATTTACGCGGTACAAAGAAAAACTCACCAGACTCATGTCCAGCATGACGAATAGGTGCATATTCGGGTACCTGTTCTATCCCATATTCTGCGGCAATAGCCACTATCCCTGCCGACACCCTCCGATACAAAGACTGCCCTTCCAACAGCGTGTCATTTCCATTCAATGCCTTGAGAAAAGCATTGGCAAAAACAGAGTGCTGGCCACCACCACCATCCATCACTGGCTTCAAACCACCTGAAGTCAGAACTGTTCTGGAACGGGCTTTCAACATTGCCTTGAGCCATTCAGATTTTTTCGCAGAATCCGTGCCAGCTTCGATCCTTGCCAGTGACGACCGAGTCATAGCTCCAGAATAGCAAGAATCGGAAACCACCATAACATGCTTAACTGACATTGAATTCAAAATATCAGTCACCGCAACCGTAGAAATCCAGTTAGCTGTATTATCAGCATCCGCATCCACAGGTAACCAATGGCCACGCATATTAATTTTATCTAACTCTCCATGCCCTGCATAATAAATGAGCAAGTTATCTTTCTCATTCAGTTTAGCGCGTAATTTATTGAGTTCAGATAAAATCTGATAGCGGTTAGCATTCTGTAATCTTTTGGTTTTAAATCCATACTTTTGTTTTAGGACTTTTTCAACAGCAATCGCATCGTTAATTGGCGTGTCGAGTTGAGGTAGCTTTTTATAATTATTATTACCTATCACTAATGCATAGTACTGGCCAAAATCCAAGGACCTCCAAGGTTGATCAATCTTGACGAGAGGCAATTTTTCAGTTGTTCTTTGATTCATTTTTATCGCCTTTCCCAACGATAAAATAAAATCCAGACTTGCCCTTGAACCATTGCTATCTATTGCGACTACCTCAACTGGTGTATCAGTATCCGTTAATTTAACACTGGCCTGAAACAATCCTTGATCATCAACTTCATTTTTCTTGTCATTCACCATGAACGACAACAATTTATTTGTTGTACTTACCTTACCTATAATATCGCGCTTTTTGACCACTGAGCGTAATGTAACAGTCGGCATTCCACGGACCAAAACAAAAGGGGGGTCAATGATTTCTATCTTGGGCTTATCTGCAAAATTTTCTCTGTCGACTTGTTTTTGCAATTGCTTAATCGTTTGTAGATATTTATTTTTCTCTGACTCCAATTGACTGATCAATTGTTCTTGTCCTGCTAATTTTTCTTCATTTTTCTGATAACGAGTGACTGCTTCCTGATGTTCTTTGGTTTTCTTACTCAAAAGAATGCTTGCTTTCTTCTCCGCTGTTGTTTTTTCAGTTGCTTGTATTTCCAATAGGTCTTGATAAGACCGTTCAAGTTCTACCAATTTCCGTTCTGTATCCAGCAAATCTTCCTGTTTTTGATTCAACTTTAATCTGGACTGGTTTGCCACCAGTTTTTGATTATCCAGCTCATCTTTAAGCCTTTTCACTTCAGCGGATGGAACCATTCCCTTGCTAATTTGGTTTTTCAAATTCTCAATAGTTTGTTTAGAAATTGTTTTCTCTTCGGTCAGCTTAGCGATCAATTTTTGTTGCTGAATCTTTTCCTGCTTAACCTTTTTAAGAATGGTTAAAGTTTTTTGCAAATCTTCTTTATTGTTGCTGGCTTCATAATCATCCAATTTACTATGACTTATTTTTTCCTTAACTAATCGATCCGTTTCTATAAGCGCAGTCTGTTTTAATTCCAGTAAACGTTTTTCAGTATTTGCCAGTTGAGCCTGGCTATTCAATAGATTTAATTGCGCCTCACTGGCAATCTTTTTTTGCCGCTTCAAATCGTTGGCAAATTGATTAGCTCTTTTTTCAGTGTCATCCAGTTTGATTTTCAGGCTTTCAACTTTTTTCTGATATTGTTGCTCTAATTGAGTAACATTTTGCTGTTGCGTTTTGATTTCCTGCTCTTTTTTGAGAGCAATGCTCTCTAGCCGTGTAATTTCTGACTGATCTGCTTGTTCGGTAGCTTTTTTCAATAACTGTTGAGTTTCCACAAGAGCATCATTTGAAGCAATAATACTGTCTTGTCGTTGTCTTAATTGGTCCTGTATTGTTTCTACCTGGCTGGCCAAATTTTTAGCCTCATTGCGACTATTTTTTAACTCAGTTTTGAGAAATTGAATTTCCCTACTTATTTCATTTTCTGAAGATGTTTCTATAGTTGCAGCATAGGGTAAATCAACTTTTTCCAAACCTGATGACTTTTGATACCAGTCCATGGCTTTTGCTAAATCTTTATTCACCCCTAAGCCTCTTTCATAAAGGTAACCTAGATTAATTTGTGCCCGGGTATTGCCTTGATCAGCTGCCTTTTGATACCACTGCACCGCGATTTGATAATTTGGCGTTAACCCTAGGCCTTTTTCGTAAATTTCCCCCACATAAGCCTGAGCTTCGGCTTCACCTGCCTGGGCTTTAGGCAACCAGACTTTCAACGCTGTCGCATAGTTCGCTCGATCATAAGCTACATATTCGCCGCCCCGTATTTCGCATTCAGAAGCGGTTGATTTGATCGGTCTTCTTGCCGTAGCAAAAACACCGAGTTGACCTAGTTTTCTCACTTGAGCAGGCAATAAACAGTCAACAATCATCAGATCATCACCATTATCTGCACTGCCAGTTTTTTGATCGAGTACCGACTGGCTAGTTGTAGTACAACCTAAAAGTAGAACCAGTAGAAACGAAAATATTTGGATCTTCATAACATTTCCCTAAGGTTACAACAAATATAAAAATAAGCCCGGCAAAAGCAAGCAGGATAAGTCCTTGATACCTTACTATACTTTCCCTCGCTAGTGTTTGGATTTTAATGAATCTGCGTGTTCATTTTGGCCAAGAGCAAAAAGCTGAAACGATCGCAAATTTGGCTATTTAATAGCCACATAAACAGTCAGCGTATCTTTACAGCATTACAAGAATCAACCAGAACAAGCCTGGGTCATTAATTCTTCAACTATGCCATTAACTTGCTGCCGTACATTTTTATTTACGACAGCTCTCATATCGATACCAGCCTTGGTAAAATTAGTGCTTGTTTCGCTTAGAATGATTCCAGTTTTTAAGGCGATCAAAGCCAATGTGACGTCGCCATTAATCGTTTTCATAGAGGTTGATACAACTTTAATCGGTGCTTCTCCGGCAACAACGGCTGCTTTAACTAAATAATCAACATTAAACCGCTTTGCTAAGCCTTGATAAAAAGAAATATCTCGATTCGCCATACGTTTATACATACGCTGATCAACAACGGTATCCAGGTCAATAAAATCGAGTTCATATTTGCTTAATGCATTATGTAATAAAGCGTATATTTTTGGTCCATTAATTTTCACTCTAAGTTTTTTATTAAGTGGGCGATATTCAGACCTGACCACCATGATGGCTCGTTTACCTAGCAAACAATGATTGCTTCTAGATGTTGAGTGCATATTTTTAAGATTTTGATTTTGCAAATCAGGCAAGCTTGATGGCTTTAAAACAATATTCAATTGCCTCCATTGACCTGTTGCCAGGTCTATTGTGTTTTTTCCAGTAACATACCCAGGGGCTTCAATCATCACTTCAGCCGCTTTTGTAAACAAATTATCTAGATTAAGAACGCCCGACTCATCTAACTGGCCTCTGGGTTCATTATTCACCCATACTTTTGCATGTGGCACATTGCTAATTATTTGTAGATATTTTTTGCTAACTATTGGTGGGGCAGAAAAACTAGCTTTTGGTACCTGTTTCAGGCCCGGTGAAAAAGCAAATTCGCCAGTCAGTGATGAGGATTCCCAAGGAATTTGTTGGCCTTGGGTATCATGTCTTACGCCATTGCGAACCTGTTTAAAGGTTTGCTCTATAGTTAATCCTGGTTGTTTTAATGCGGACAAAAGGTGCTGAGTATAGAGTCCATTGCGGCCTTTGCCATCCGCTGCCACTGAGCCAGGAGCTGTGGCATAAGCAATATATGAACCTACTGGACCATCCATTCTGGCCAACCCCTGTTCCAGATTCCTAAAACTACGGGCAAATGGGTTATTGCGGCATGCGTCCAGAATAACGATATTGACCGCATTGCCAGCCGTCTCCATTTTTCTTAATACAGAGTTAGCATCAATACTTTCATCTTCCACTTCATCAGCAGACCGAACATCTGCTGAAACTGGTACAAGGTAATTTTTGCCTTTGATTTGGATGCCATGCCCAGCAAAATAAAACAAACCTACATCGTAGAGTTTTAATTTTTCGCCAAACTCTCTAATGACTTCACGCATTTTTTTTCGGTCCAGGTCTGTATAAACAGAAACATCGAAGTCCAATATTTCCAGCTCAGCAGCCATATCATGTGCATCATTGACAGGGTTAGCTAGTGGTGAGCTTTCGTATGAGCTATTACCCATAACCAAAGCAATTTTTGTTTGACTCGCTAAAGCGGGCTGAACTTGGCTAAAAACAATCAATAGCAATATTATGCTTTTTGTATTAATCCAGATCATTGAAGTATTGTTTTTTCATCGTAAATGCATCTGAGACACCTGCTTGGTCAAAATACTGTATTTGAGTCAATTTTTTAAAATTTTGCTGATAAAGTTCTGACTATTTCATCAACGAGATTATCAATATTCTCTAGAGTATATTGCGTTGTTTTTGTTTCCGCACTGATAACATACGCACTTTCAATATCAATAATTCTGGCATTAAGCTGTATTTGGCCTGCCAGTAAGGCTACGCTTCCCGTAATAATTGCATCCGCATGTAGCATTTTTCCAATTTCTACAGCGTCTGTCGTTTCAATAAAACCTGTTTGATTCATTTCCATTTCTTTGATGACTTTATCCAGTTGATTACGCTCAATAATTCTAAACGCACTGGAATTAACCAGAGAGCTAGTAAATGTCTCAGAAACGAGATTGCCTAAGGAAATTTGTTGAGCTTCTTGGTTTAATGTTTTAAATTCAATAACAGCGATGGAAATTTTCTTCCTAGGCGGTGTTTGTGGGATTGCTGCTGTAGTAACAGCCACTGTTGCAGGATTACTTTTTTCCGATACTGTTTGCACTAACGGTGCATAGACCCAACCCGTATCACCTTGAGACCGAGAGATGTAGTACCAATTATTTTTTTTACCCCGTAAAGAAAATGTTTCACCACGGGTAATGCCACCTACCACAGAACATTGCACACTTGCGCCACTTCTGAGATTGACCCTTGATTTTAATATTGTAGCCTGACCACTTAATTGTTCGTGTGGCGTATCTGTACATGAGGATGCAACAGTTTGCTGTCTGGGTCGTGTTGTTTGATGGGGGGAGGCGTTAACTATGCTTCTCAGGGATGTATTAATCTCTCTCTCAAGTACTTCAACCCATTTATTGTAAACTTTATGAATCGTAGCGGGGGGCGGGCCTAAGGCTTGATCTTGATCGGTACCAAATGGGTTATATTCTGAAAAAAAATTGTCAGATTCTCGTTGTGAGTTGCTTCTTTCTGTGTATTTAAGATTTCTGCTGTTTCGATAGGTGATTGAGTAGGCACTCCGGTCATAAGTGATATCCACCATCGCAGCGATCATTCCTCTTTTTGCAATGTAGGTTGCTGCAATTCTTCCACGTCCTATCCGTTTAGCTCGCCAACCTGCCATTTTGGAGCCTTTTAGAATGGCTTGTTCTACTTGTTGTAGACTGCTACTCCCAGGTACTGGGATTTCTGTTTGATTAACGTTATAAACAGGCGCTGCTTTGCAGCCAATAAGCAAAGCGAGAAAAATACCAAGGCTAAATATTTTGTAATTAATATTTTTCATACCTAATAAACCCCTGAAATAATGTTTTTAAAATTGATGCAACTCATCATAATTATTATTCTTAATTGATTGAGAAACCCTAATCTTTTACAATCCAGTGTTCAAAACTATCTACCCAAAAAAGTTAGCCATATTAGTGTATTTACACCTAATTAAACTTTAAAATATTTGGTATTTATCAATGGCTTACTTCTCATCTAAATACCATGCACCATCGTCTCTTAGTAGATTTTTAGTTAACCATAACTCAATGGTTTTTTTATCCTGTTCATAAATATTTGGGCACTCTTTTTTAATAGAACTTTTCTGCTCTACAGTTTTGATCCAGCTTTCCCAAGCCTGCACCTCAAAGGCAGCAAAT
The DNA here is from genome assembly GCA_030618325.1 of Methylococcaceae bacterium. GTDB lineage: Bacteria > Pseudomonadota > Gammaproteobacteria > Methylococcales > Methylomonadaceae > JALSJK01. The sequence goes on from JAUXDP010000048.1 coordinate 8,185, forward strand.
CTTGGGTCATCTGTTTCACCAAGCGCGTACAGCTCTTCTGCTTTATTTCGACCTTTAACAACCACTTTTGCCAAACGCCTAACTGCAAATCCAAGCTCTACTGCAGTCGTAACAAGATCACCAGAAAGTATAATCTCAGTATTAAAAAGCCGGGTTAAACTTTCCAAACGTGCTGACATAATTAATGGTTCGCCCAAAATACCAAACTTCCTTACGCCGTGCTCAGGACCTAAATCCCCCATTACTACAATTCCTGAAGCTAATCCAATTCCAGCATTAATTGTCGAACCTACCTGTGCTAGTGCTTCAGCATCTATCATGTGCTCATAGCGCTGGCCCAGTGATAAAAAAAATTGTTTTTGCAATAAAGACTGCTTTATAGCTCCACGTAATGCATTTTTATAAGTTTTAGCCTGTTCTTGCTCATTATATGGCCAGTAATAACAGACCATATCTCCGACATAACTTTCCAACCAACCGTTATATTTATCCTGCAAAACCAATGAGGTCTCCTCCAGATAATCATTCATCAACTTCAAAATATAACTCGGTTCCTGTAAAATCCCTGAAACTTTAGTGTACCCGGCCAAATCACTCATCAATACTACGGCTGAGCATCTACGATTTTGAAACGACTCATCACTTCTTAACGATATCAGCAAGTTATGGATTTTCCTGGGCATATAATGACTGATTAATACTCCTTCCCGATAACCAATGATCAAAAATGTGGCAACAACTTGTCCAATACCAAGAAAATAAATCATCATAGTCGCAGTCACCGGCCATAACTGAACTAATGGGTTTAAAAAACATAATCCGACCACAGCTGCAAATATCCCGAGTGCACCAATCCACACAACGCGTTGCTTTAAAAAAGCACTGGCAACAACCCCAACAACGGCAACAAATAAAAATAACAGCCCTATTATTAAGCTATTCGGCTTTCTAGGGTGATCACCATTTAAAACCGTTTCAACCGCATCAGCCAAAAATTGTGCACCTGGCGTAACAGCATGGGGACCAAACAAAGCAGTGGTCATAGGCGTTACGATAATATCTGTTGCTTCTGCTGGGGCAGTGAGTTGTAGAATAATCACCTTATCATTTAATATAGCAGCAGTTTGCATGGCAATTTCCGCATCGCAGGAAGCCAAACGACTGACGGGTAAAATAAGCCGGTCCCCCTCCATTCGAGTTTCATAAACCGGCAAGCCCAAGCGGATACGCCGACATCGTCTGCCAGTATCACAGACTTCATCATTGTCACGAGTTTGCAATGCGTTTATAGTTAAATCTAAACTCATATACTCTGCTAGTTTAATTACCGCATGATCTCTGCTCAAATCCAGGTATCGTGCTATGGGACTATCCTTGGTTACCAACCTGTCACTGCCTACCAAGCCCTTTTCAGATATTGCTGATGCAGCATTCCAGTCATATAACAAAAAATCAGGCAAGTTTTCCTGACCACTTAAATAAGGTGCAATAATGAAATGTGCTATAGCCTTTTCACTCATTTTTAATGGTGCATTACCAACACTACTACTGTTGATTTGACATTGCTGGTCAGCGTCAACTGAACACTCAGGCATTGACCACTGCACTTGGCCATCAGGCTCAATACAAACAGCATAAGGCATGCGGCCTTCCATTTCCTTGGCAACTCTAGAATCTAAAAATACTGCTTTTGCTCCGGCTGCTATTAAATGCTCTGTTGCTTTAATAAAAAGTGGTAAAGCCTGCTTTCGTCCCACCCGTATCGGCACATCGTCATCTAAAACCACGATCCCCGTGTATTTCCATTGTGTACGGGACTGATGAACTAAAGCCGAATCATGTACCCAATCATCAATATGAGCACTACTCCAGTAGTCAACAACCACACCTGATAAAGCTGAAATTAAAACAAATAAAATCAGTAGTTTTTTATTCGCTAGCGGAAAATCACGCAGAAAAAAATTTTTCAAAATACCCTGAGAAACCTATAGTTCTTGTGCAAAAGCCACTTGCTCATTAAATTTAGGATAAGCGAAATTAGTGATAACGCTTGTTACACAAGACAGAAATTGTTGCTCGATATGATCGCCTTTAGCAAATGAAAGCATTTCGATTCGGCCCATCACATCCAGAGTCCACGAAACTTTGACCGTACGTTTTACCTGGTAAACATTACGACATAACCCAACTTCCGAACGAATATACTCCACTACAGCATTAATAAGTTTTGGTTCTGCTAATACTTCACTTTTGGATTTTTTTTTATCCGAATTAATAGTACGCATTTTTACCGATGTTGTTCTTTCAAGACTGGTAACTTTCAAGAATTCAGGCCGCTTAATAACAGCAATAGCACAAATGAAATCGTTTTTGTTACCGCTGTCATCATGACAACTTAATTTATTATTTATCCAGCCACTACACTGAGCAAAGCCTATTGGAGAAATCCAAGGTAAAAATTTATTGGAAAAGTTAACGTCGACCGCCCTAGTCGCCCTGTTCTGACAAATCAATTGAAAATCAGTACTATCATCGGCCTGTGCTTTAAGCCATAACCGGCCGCCTGGAATTAATGAAAAGACCGACCCCACGGATACCTTATCGCCAGTTTCACATGAGTTATTTTTAATATTTACTCCCTGACTTTTACTTCTCAGGAACTGCAAGGTTTCACATTCTGAAGCCTGTGCATCGGTAATTACAAAAGCAGTAACAAGAAAAAATAATCTTGCTAGTATTTTTAGGGACTGTTTGGTTGAATTACCTGATTTTAATTTCATTATTTTGTCCTGCTTTAATGGTCTTATAGCCTGACACCCAGCCCACATCAAGGTGCCCGATAAAACTGCACCCGCCGGTTAACAGCTGCAAAAGGATTTCTTCCCGGCAGCGGGGCATTTTCACCCTGGGCGGCTATAGATAAGCGATTAGCCGATATTTGATAGGTTTTCAATAAATAGTTCTTTACCGCAACAGCTCTTCTTTTTGACAAATAATAATTATATTGTTGTGGACCACTGGCATCGGTGTGGCTTTCGATTAAGAGTTTTTCCTGAGAAAACTTATCTAAAATCAACATTTCACCTACTTCATCCAAAAAAGGCCTGGATTGATCGAGAATCCCGGCAGAGTTGAATGAAAATTCGATAGGCAACCCTACACTATCAGCTTCCTCCATTTGTTGTTCTTTCGGTTGATCGAAGATTGCTCTTTTTTCACTAAAATTGATTGAGCGAGTTTTTATTTTAGTTCGCGGCATCTTGTTGGAAAAAAGGATTTCTCCCAGTTCTTCCGCTGATGGAGGATGATCGAACATAATCACTTCTCCAACGGCTGATGACGTATTTAAGCTAAGTACTATCAAACTAGTCTGTAAGAGAATTTGGCTTATTTTACTCATAATCTTTAACCTTTCGCATTCAATGGTCTTTAGGTGGTTTGACGGAATAAAGTTACCAACCTTGCTTGTCTTTTTGCCCCTGACCAAACAATCTCAATCGTTACGTAGAATGACTATGCGCCTCTTGAGATAGTTCGGTCAGAAACAAAAATACTGCGCAATCTTGGTAACTTTATTCCGTCAAACCACCTTACAAATCTAGTTTGCCTTTTTAGTAAGTAATTGTCGGTGTTTTTTTCACAACTTTTTTGTGACTTTTTCACCTTTTAAATTTGATAAAACAATATTAAATATAATTCCTTAACTTAAACCTAGAAAAATCAGTTGCATCACCAAGCTAAGGGCAGTTTTTTGTTGATTTTTATTATTTTATTTTCAATCGACACATAATTTCCAGTCTCTAATTCCTTTAATATTCGACTAATCATTTCCCTGGAAGATCCAACCCTTAAAGCGATGTCTTTGTGCGTTAATGGGATTGGAATGACTTGCTCCCCTTGTTCATTGGTTTCAGAAAGATCAAGAAGTAATTTCACCAACCTTCCGTATACATCCATTAATGCTAATCCTTCGGCTACAAAAGTAATAAACCTTACCTTGGCACATAAATATCTAATAATATTTATTGCAATGACTGAGTTTTCTTTAAGTAGCTTGTAAAAGGGGGCTTTGTGGATAACCAAAAGCTCACATTTTTCGTTGGAAATAACACTGGCAGAACGCGGTTGTGAATCCAGTAGTGATAATTCTCCAAACTGGTCACAAGGCTTTAATGTGGTCAGAATCATTTCTTTCCCTTCTTCATTAGCGACCACTACATTGACAGTGCCTTGCTTGATGATATACATCGCACTATCATCATCACCTTCATTAATGATAAAGGTGTTTTTAGTCACCTTTCTAGTTTTCGTTAATGCCGCAACAGCTTGCAATTCAGCTTCATCAAGCTCTTGAAACAGATCATTTCTTTTTAGAATTTCTATCGTATCCACCAAAGTACTCTCTATTTCTCAAGAAAGTTCCATCATAAGTGGGTTTGTTAAATAATTCCAGACTTTAAAAGGCTGTCTTGTTAAAAAAAATCGAAACGAAAACTACTCATTTGTGAAGATACCAGATTTCTTTCGCCTGCTGATTGGTCACCAGCACAGCCCAGTTGCCGCAGCTCCAGACTTCATCCTCATCCAGTTTTCGTTTTGTAAAAGGATATGGGCAATAAGAATTGATTTGTTTAATGTTTGCAACTGGATTGCCTTTTAATACTTGCAGATAAATAGAGTGACTCATCTCCAACATTTCAATGTCCTCATCTTTACGCCGATGAATAAACCCAAAAAGACCTGCTGACGCCCAATCAAACGGTATTGAATGCCAACCTGTTGCTATCTTATTCCGGTCAGAGGCTGTCATAGGTTGATTACCAGCGGTAAAAAGCCAATTCCAATTGGGTTTGCTTATTCTTTTTTTATTTCTTTGTAAGCAAGAACCAAGGGAGTCAATATTTTGTCTGGCACAAAGCTCCTTTCTAATTTCTGGGGGCAGATTATCAGCTTCAGCTCGTAATCTATTCCAGTCCTTTTGCGCTTGTGCCGCCCGGGGGCGAACTGAAAGTAAGCGAGCATGATTATAGAGTACAGTCGAGGATCGTCCTTTTTGTTGTAATCGCTCCAGTTTTTTTAAAGCTGCTGCCCAAAGATCAATATCAGCATCAGTTTGTTCATACAGTGCTACTGCATCCAGCATTTCAATTTGAATATTAGTGTCAGATTGCTGTCTTGCTGCTGCAAGCACGGCTCTGGCCTGATGCGGTTTGCCTTGATAGAGATATGCTATGGCCAGATTGATTTTGGCTGGTAAATACCAAGGATCTTTTTCAGTAGCCAGAGCAAGTACGTTCACTGCATCTTCCAGGTACCCTGAAACATTATCATCAGCACTGTAATTTTTCAGAAATTGTTTTGGTGCCTCAAGATTGCTCAAACCACCCCTTGTCCGTGGAGTCACTTCCTGCTTATTTAGCCCGGCCGCTCTACTACGTGTATCTAATGTTAGGGGTAACCAATAAAATGCTAATTGCTGCTCCCGCATCTGGGCACGAGCCTGTTGAAGATAGCACAGCCCCAGATTGTTCAATACAGATCGCCCCGGAAATACTTTTTGGAATTCTTTTAGGAAGTAGATCGCATCATTACATAGGCCAAAATGAGCTAATCGGGTACCAAAACGAAAAAAAAGTAATTTCTTATTAAGTTGAGTTAGTCGCTGACGTAGCAACTCTGCCCGATCTTTTGCCGCAGGATGCGAAACTGCTGTCTTAGTATTAGTTTGCTGCATCCAGTAGGTAAAAAAATCTTGTCCTTTCCCTCCTGTCTGTTGCCTCCCCTGACTTCGAAGTAATAAATCGACCGGATATCCAGCCATCGCAGCGTAAAGATAACCTTTATCATCCGCTGCCAGCTCTGCTTGCTTAGCTTCAAAATGTTGATTGATAAACTTGGATATTTTCTGGGCATCTGCAGTATCCTGCATAAA